>JAAYQA010000055.1 GCA_012519495.1 Tissierellia bacterium
AGCAGCGTGTAGTCTTTGCCCATTTCTTTGGTAAATTCCACTTTGCTGAAGCCTTCATGCACCCGGTGTACCATGCGTTCTCGTTTGGCCAGCGCCTGGGTCAGTGAGCGCAGGCGGATTTTGACCGCACCTAAATTGTTGACTTCATCGATTTTCAGCACGGTGTAGATTTTGTCGTGACGCGCAAGGATCTCGTTCACCTGATCGGTCACCACGGCATCCAGCCCGCAGCCGAAGCTGTTCAGCTGCACCAGTTCCAGATCATCGGAATTGCCGATGATTTCTGCGGCGCGGTACAGGCGGGCATGATACGTCCACTGGTCCAGTACACGCAGCGTGCCGACATCGTCTGCGCCCAGTATGGAATCTTCCGACAAGACCGCCCAGCCCAAAGCGGTGATCACGCCCGGGATGCCGTGATTGATCTCCGGATCGATATGATAGGGCCTGCCCGAAAGCACGATGCCTTTCTTTTTGTTCTCGCGCAGCCAGGCAAGCGCGCGGGCGCCTTCGTCCCGCACATCCTGTCGGTAGCGATCCATCTCTTCCCAGGCGGCATCGACCGCATTGTTCAGATGCTTGCGGTCGGGGATCCGGTCACCTAATTCTTCATACAGGCGCTTTTTCAGCCGCGTTTTGTTTTGCAGCGACAAAAACGGCGAACGGAAATCCACTCCGTTCTCCTGGAGCGAATCCACATTGTTGCGAATTACTTCCGGATACCCAGCCACCACCGGACAGTTCAGGTGATTGTTGGCGGTGTCAAATTCTTTTTTCTCGTAGAAGATGCTGGGATAGAAAATAAATTTGTGTCCCGCTTCCACGAGCTCTTCGATATGACCATGCACCAGCTTGGCCGGATAGCACGCGGTTTCCGATGTGATGGATGCCAGGCCCTTTTCGTACAGTTCTCTGGAAGACACGCCGGAGAGTTCCACCCGAAAGCCCAGTTTCGTAAAGAAAGTGTGCCAGAAGGGGTAGTTTTCAAATATATTCAGGACGCGCGGCAGTGCAACGGTCCCCTGGCGGGCCGCCTCTTCGGGCAGGCTCTCATACGAGAACAGCCGGTCCCATTTGTATTGATACAGATTGGGCAGATTGCTGTTTTCCGTTTGTATGCCGGCGCCGCGTTCGCAGCGGTTTCCGGTGATATAGCGCTTCCCGTTGGGGAAGGTGTTGATTGTGAGTCCGCACTGATTGGAGCAGCGGCCGCAATTGGCCGTTTTTTGCGTGTAGGTGAACGATTCGATCGCGTCTTTTCCCAAAAGCGTCGAACTGCCCGTCGAACGCTCTCGGGCGATCAGCGCCATTCCCAGTGCCCCCATCAGCCCGGCTATTTTCGGCCGGATAGCGCTGCGTCCGGTGATCTTTTCAAAAGCGCGCAGGATCGCATCGCCGTAGAAGGTGCCCCCCTGCACGACGATATTCTTGCCGAGTTTTTTCGGGTCGCGCACTTTAATCACTTTCTGAATGGCGTTTTTAATGACTGAATACGACAAGCCGGCGGCAATTTCTCCCACGCTGGCGCCTTCTTTTTGCGCCTGCTTCACCTTGGAATTCATGAAGACGGTACAGCGCGAACCCAGATCCACCGGGTGTTCGGCCAAAAGCGCCTGCTTCTGGAAGTCTGCAACATTCATATTCAGCGAATGCGCAAAGGTTTCAATAAAGCTGCCGCAACCGGAGCTGCAGGCTTCGTTCAGAAGAATGGATTCTATAATGCCGTCGGCGATCTTCATGCTCTTCATGTCCTGGCCGCCGATGTCCAGGATAAAGTCGACATCTTCTTTAAAATACTTGGCCGCCGTGTAATGCGCGATGGTTTCCACCTCGCCGTTGTCAACCTGCAAGGCTGCTTTAATAAAGTCTTCGCCGTAACCGGTAATCCCGGAGCTGGCAATCACCGCATCGGGATGTTTTTTGTCGTAGATCTCTTTTAGCACATCGCGAATCAGTTCCAGCGGTTTGCCTTTGTTGTTTGCGTAATGCTCATACAATACGCGGGTATCGTCGTCGATCACAATGACTTTGGATGTCGTGGAACCGGCGTCCATGCCGATATAGAGATTGCCCGTATGGGTCGACAAATCGCCCCGTCTGACATCGTCTGTCTCGTGGGCTTTTGTAAACGCGTCCAGCTCTTCCTGCGAGGCAAAAAGAGGTTCCAGCGTTTGTTCGGTGTCGACATGAATCTCCACATCCGCATGAATCCGATCGATCAGACTCTGCATAGTGACAACCGGCTGTTCAACGGAAGCCAGGGCCGCGCCTTTGGCGACAAACACTTCCGAATCGTCCGGTACGATGCGCTGATGCGGTTCTAAACCCAAGGTTTCAATAAAGCGTTCCCGCAGCTGCGGCAAAAAGTGCAGCGGTCCGCCCAAAAAGGCAATATTCCCTTTGATCGGACGCCCGCAGGCTAAGTTGGATATCGTCTGATTGACAACAGACTGAAATACCGAAGCCGCGATATCGTTATTGGATGCACCCTGATTGATCAGCGCCTGAATATCCGTTTTTGCGAACACGCCGCAACGCGAGGCAATCGGATAGATTTTCTCATAGGATTCGGCCATTTTGTTCAGACCGGAGGCATCGGTCTCCAGAAGTGAGGCCATCTGGTCGATAAAGGCGCCCGTGCCGCCCGCGCAGATGCTGTTCATGCGCTGCTCCAGATTGCCGGACAGATAGGTAATCTTGCTGTCTTCCCCGCCGAGTTCAATGGCGACATCGGTTTCGGGAATGATGCTGTGTATGGCGGTTGTTCCGGCAACCACCTCCTGTATATGTTTAATGCCCAGATAGCGTTCGACAAACATGCCGCCGGAGCCGGTGACCATGATGGTCACGTGGTCGTGTTTAAAGGATTTGTACGCTTCCTGCATGACCTTTGTGACGGTATCTTTTACATCCGAAAAATGCCGGCGGTAAACGCTGTGAACCATTTCATTCGCATCGTTTAACACTACCAGCTTCACGGTCGTTGAACCGACATCCAAGCCAAATTTATATTTCAATCCC
>JAAYQA010000056.1 GCA_012519495.1 Tissierellia bacterium
GCCCGCCCGAGAGGGTTTCCGTCCCCTTTCGGGGTTTTGTTTTGTCTAATTCGGTAGTATGCGCGAAGTCTTGCAAGGTACTGCGGCTATGTTTCCGTCCCCTTTCGGGGTTTTGTTTTGTCTAATGCGATTTTGACGGGTTTTAAGAGGTTTTCTCAATAGTTTCCGTCCCCTTTCGGGGTTTTGTTTTGTCTAATAAGAGCACAGAAACAAGGGCATCGGCACCGCGTTTCCGTCCCCTTTCGGGGTTTTGTTTTGTCTAATGATAGCTGAAGATATGGTTATCGAGGCGTCATCGCCGTTTCCGTCCCCTTTCGGGGTTTTGTTTTGTCTAATGGAACAATGAAAATTACTACAGGAAAAATCGAGTTTCCGTCCCCTTTCGGGGTTTTGTTTTGTCTAATATTATCTTTTACTCTCTTAATTTTTTGCTTTTTGCGTTTCCGTCCCCTTTCGGGGTTTTGTTTTGTCTAATCAGACGGCGTATCCGGTCGTATCACACCGGATGACCGGTTTCCGTCCCCTTTCGGGGTTTTGTTTTGTCTAATGAAGAGTGGCGAAAAGACGAATCAAAAACCTTGGTGGTTTCCGTCCCCTTTCGGGGTTTTGTTTTGTCTAATAGGGATTGGCACTGCAACGATCCGAACGCTCGCCGCGTTTCCGTCCCCTTTCGGGGTTTTGTTTTGTCTAATACTCACCGTGCGTAATTTAATGGCAACTCATTACGAAAAGTTTCCGTCCCCTTTCGGGGTTTTGTTTTGTCTAATCATATCGGAAAACTGGCTCGATTTACCAACAAAGTTTCCGTCCCCTTTCGGGGTTTTGTTTTGTCTAATCGACTGGATCTATGACCGTTTATTTTTCGTATTCGACGAGTTTCCGTCCCCTTTCGGGGTTTTGTTTTGTCTAATCCCGCCGCTTAGAATGTGGTTATTCACGCATGTATACGCGCAAAATCGGAGCAAGCTAACTTCATAACGAAAACAAAGAAACTGCGCAGCGAAAAAAGACTCAAATATTGATTTCATGCGATCGGCTCAAATCGAGACTTACTCTTCCCATTTCGACATAGTCATTTTCGATGGTGGTTAATTTCAACAGCTTGGGAGAGAATCCCCACTTCTTTGCAGAACCAAGGTGCTTGCCTCTCTTGAATTTTTCATGCATCAGTTTTTCAGCAATTTCTGCGGATTTCCGATAAATTTCATCCTCATTTTCGTCCATCAGATACTCGTACAACACCGTTTTTGTGTAAAATCCGGATCCACCTCCCAGATAAAAATGGGAACCATATGGCGCGTATTCTTCTTCAAAGTATTGTAAAAAAGCCAGTTCGTAATTCTCATGATACAAATCAATTCTCTCTTGCAGATCATTAAGCGAAAAATGGCGGCTTAGTCCCAATCGATCAGTGTCGATAGATATCCTGAAATGAAGTTCGGCCCCTTTTTTTATCGACTCCCGCCAAAGAGGTATTTTTTGCTTCTTTGGTTGAAACTCTGTTGACGATAAATCCGCTTTATCTGCTATTACAATTTGATCCAATGACAATCGTTCGCTGTCACTTACTGATAATCCCCTCATGCGATCATGAGATGTCTGCTTACTCGAAAAGTATTTGTCTTCCAGTCGGGCACTTTCTTGCGCCATTTGTTTTGCAACTTTGTTTTGCTTATATGCACTCCTGTAGAATTCATTTGCCATATGGTTAAGGGTTTTTTCTTTTGCTTGTTTGTCATTCTGGATCTGATAGGAAAGAAAAATCGTCCTTAATGCACCTTTCAGCGATGAACCGGGCACATAAGGAAAACCGAAACCATCTTTTACGCAGCACATAATATCACGCATATTTCTATATGCATTTTTCTGGAATGGGAATCCGTATTTTTCCCATTGACGGATTTTTTCTTCCTGCAAACCCATATCAGAAAGCATCTGCCTCATTTCAAACCGATTCGTCTTTCCGAGCAGAAAAGAATACAACGATTCTCTTTGTCTGCTTGTTAAGTCACGCATCATCCTCGGAATATCCAATACCGACAGGCGTTGTTTCTTTTCGTCATACCAGAGTTCTCTTTTTGGTATCTGCGTTCCCGCACCGATATGAACCGGTCCTTCACATCGCAGCACGACATCAAAATGTTTTATCATATCACATCAGCTCCATCCACAGCGGCGATGCATACCGAAATACCGGATGTGTTCCATTCCCGCCCACATCAAAAATATCACCTGAAAACGGCCTTTCAAAGCAGGAACCGGAAAGATAGAGGAAAAAGTCTTTTTTTCGTACATTTTCCTTCGCATAATCGGGCGACTGAATAAAGCCGGAACGCTTGCCTACTATTGTTTCCTTTCGTCCCTGTATTGATGCACATTCCTCTTTTCGGGGAAAACCGGCACTAAGCATCATGAACAATCTGTCACGCTCCACGCATTTCATCTGCGGTTCCAGAATTTTCCATTCGCTTGGACTTGCATCGATAACTTCGTAGTCGAAACGCCCCAGTCCGATGGTTCTTTTTCCACCGATTCCTTCAAAACTCAGATCATCGACAAGTGCTAAGATCTCACTTCTTACTTCATCGTCACTACAATAGAGTATGAAATACAAGCCGCTACCTTCTGAAAACTGGAATAGCCCAATTCGAAAAGGCTGGCTGTCGTTACGAAGAGAAACGGCATGTCTTGTAAGATATTCACCGATTCTTTCAAAATGAGTCAGTTCTTTCTCGGGTTCCATCTCCCCATGCAAAAAGGCAGGGAACAGTGCTGACGGAATGAATGACAGCTTCTTCAACGATTTTTTTTGGATAGCATTCCCCTCTTTTTTAAGAGTCAGACGCATCACCGGTTTCGGCAGGTACCATTTGTTTTCCATATAGGGAAATGTATCGGATAAGCGTAATGTCCCGTTTTTTACACTTGCCACCAGCTGTTCCGCCAATCGCTCTCCCTCCGGGGTCTTCAAGGCTTGCTGGTACAATGATGAAAACAGGCGATCCGCGCCGATTGTCATTTCAGATGTGGCTAACCGGCCTTTTCCAAAATGCACCGGGGTGCGAAATGCCAGTTTAATCAGCAAATAATTCGTTGATTTCATTGAAAAACCCTCCGGGCAAAGGATCTTCTTCACCATGCAATGGATCGATGTCCATGTCAACAAACTGCACGCGACCACTGCCTCTGGTTCCGTGCCCGCCCAAATAGTCGTAAGACAACAACTTGAACCCCAAGCGGAGCGTTTCCATATCTTCTATTATTTCCTCCAGCCGCTCTGTACGGTAAATGATTTCCAGTTCGAAAACGCTTCCTCGTATCACGCGTTCAATCTGTCGGGGATTTGCTTCGGCTGTCAGACGTTTAATCGTGTTTTCATACTTTGCCTCTGTGGGTCCGTTTGCACCGGCATTCAGCAGCTCCTGTAAATTTGACAACAGGGAATCCCGGAAAATCAATCGACCCATTTGCTCCACGGAACCGAATAAGCGAGAAATAATCTCTCCGTCTTCTTCAATCGGAACAACGCCTCCGTTTAATTCTCTTGAAAGTAAAGACCGCATTTTCCCCTTCAAGCTGCTTCCGGGTATGATCGGTAGATTTGTCAATTCGTCTCGAACAACCGGCGAATCGATTGCGCCGATTGCAGAAAATTCGCTGCCCCCTCCTATATGCAAACCCGATTGCAAAAGAATCTTTCCCGTAATTTCATACATAGCCATGCTCTCACCTTCCTTCTGATTCGAAATAAAACTTGTGAAATCCTACCAACGATTCCATATATCGACAGAATTGCTCTAATCGACTTTTGCTGTTACCAATCGCTTTCATCACTGTCATCAGTTCCGCTTTTTCAATAAACTCTTTCACTTCCTGATCACGTCCAGCTTCATAGGCGAAGCGCATGCGGGTGTAGGCGACGCGTTCCTGCATTTCTTCAGATAATACATCGCCCTCTTGTCTGCTCATATCAAAAAGAAAATTGGTCAGAGAAAGAAGATTCCGCAGTTTGTTGGTTGTGATTCCTTTTTTCCTGTTTTTTTGCAGTGAAGTGATCACAGCTTCTGCCTTTTCAACGCATTTTTTCATCTTTAATCCTTTCTGTGCATATAAACATATAACAAGATCGCCGTTGCCATTTTTTTCGATTCGACATCATCCCGAACGATTCGGTACAGTTCTTTGGAAAAGTTCTCATGACGCTCCAGCAAATCGTTATTCTTTGATACGGGACGCAATCGACCTAACAGATACGCCATCCTTGCAATATGGATCGGTTGATCTCTTTTCACTATAAGTGCATAGATCCGATACAATAGAGCGGTCCTTTGTTCATTGTTTGCCTGATCCGTATTCATAAAATATGTCTGCAGTGTTTGATAATGCCTTCCGATCACATCTTCTACAAATACGGGCCATGTATATACATGGTCTTTACTAAACAAAGCAATACTGTTTTTTCCGTCCATTTGTTTTGCCCGATCTTCCAAACGGCCAACTTCCTCGGCCATAGCCGCGATCGGGTATTTAGGCGGAAACAGGCCAATCCCGCCACTGACGGTCATACTGCCGATAGTAAAGTCTTTAAAGCTCAGATACAGATCAATCGAGAATCCAATGATATCATCCCATGCTCCAGTAATAAAAAGGTCATCTCCTCCTGCGTAGACAACCGCTGCGTTTCTTGGGCGCTTCGTATTCGTACCATCCAGATGGAATGCTCCTTCACGAAGCAAGGAATTGATGTGTTTCTTGAAATACTCTGAAACAAGTCTGGATAACATGGAGGTTCTTGAAAGGGTTTGATACTTGGTTTCGTTATTACGGACAAATCCGGAAATAAAGCTCTCTCCCATATTGTCAACGTCTGCCCGCAGCACTCCCAGACGTTTCACCCCATGTGCTTTATTGGCTAATTCTCCAAATGTGTCCGCCGAATGATAATCCCCTACCCAGATTGGTGTTGCAACCGAACGCCCCATATAGCGTCGGTTCTTTGTGTAAATCTGTTCCTTGTCTTTCTGTATGTCTGCAATTTGTAAACGATAGTCTTTTTCTGTCTGTAATGCGCGTCCTTCCGGTAAAGGAAGACCGCTTTCTGATTGCTGATCTTTACTGACAGTAAAGAAGTCCTCTTTAAGTATAGACGCGGACATTTTTTCGATCCGCCGGCACAATGAACAGTGATTCTCTTCGTCCAAACGATCCGTGCGCTGACACACAATACATTCCCTGCTTCGTTCCTCCATGGGTTCCTCATTCAACTGTTGCAATATGGTAAGCGGGTATCGGTTTACTTTTGATTCAGATACACGATGAGAGGCTTCTCTGAAAATCTGCTGATAACTTCCTTCGGGTATATTTTTGAGCGAATTCGGTGAACAGTGTGCAAAACCCAAACCGAGATACAAATCAATATCAAACAATTCAATGAGCCAATCATTCATATCTTTATGGAAGTCTTGAATGATCTCCTTCGTCTTTTCCGTATTGGCGACGAGCAAGTAACTGTGCCCACCACCGGAATACAGCAGATTGGATCTAAAGAGAGAAAGTCGATTCAACAAAAGATCATTCATGTATTCCAGCATGATATCCAAGTAGAAGGAGCGGGATCGTAGTCCTTTCAAGGCGCCCTTTGATGCGATGGTATAGATGAATTTTTGTATCCCTGACAAATCCATGGAAATCAGGAGGAAACATTCGTTTGTATCCATCGAGGTATTGTATGAAAACAACGCATCTTTGTAATCGTCGATCTTGTTATGATCAAAATAGTCATACAGGGCCAGTGCGATACATGCTGTGAGTTTTGAATGATCATATAGGGATATATCTTTTCGTTCCTGGGTGGATGTTGAACTTGGTATGTATGACCATACTGCTTCCAATAGTTGGAGAGTGGAGTTAACATATTCCTTCTCGTGTACATCTTTTGTTATATGTTCCTTGATCCGAGTCAGAATTTTGCCGTAGTGTGCTTCATTCATTCCCTTCCCATGAGAAACCGGATACTGTATCTTCAGATCATCGAATTCAATCTGATCATAACAAAGCTGTGCATCATTCTGATTCAGGATATTAAAGATACTGTCCAGTTTTGCATGGCGATCAAATCCATATGCTCCGTCTTCCTGTTTCCTCCTGTCAATTCCCGCAGATATATTGTCTGCATAATACGTAATATAAGCCAGATTGTCTTTTGATAAAGACGCTGATTTTAACTGTGCTGCATGATGATACCGGACTTGATCCAAAACTGCCTTGTTCATATTGGCTTCCTTCAAAAATTCATAACCGGTTTCCTGATGCCTCCTTTGATCATTGTGACGATATATTAGTTTTCCGATGTCATGTAATAATGCACCGTTACAAAGATCAATCTTTTTTTGCTCCATGTGTTTGCTCCTTAATGATCTGCATTGCTCCCATCCCAAGGCCCGTTTTGATACCTACTCCACTGAATTCCCCGAAACGCAATAGCATGTTTGTAACATTTACGAATGATTGTGGCCCATGAATCCAGATTCCAATTTCCCCTATGAATGCAGGTATGCGTATTCCCTCGATGGAATACGGGGCGGTTCGCAATCGATAGGATCGAATTTCCAAACGTTCTGCAAAATCCTCTGGTGATACATCCGACCCGATTTTCAGATTATCTGAAAATGCATCAAATTTCATGATTAATCCGGTAAAAATCCATTTTGCTGTTGGGAAGATTTGGTATCTTCCTTCTGATTTAAAAGAAGTCGGTGTAAGAAATGCGATCCTTACGTATCGGCCCGTTTTTGTCAATAAGTAGTTTTCAACCAATTGATCGTAGCTGTATTGCATCGTATTTGTCTTAAGCACAGAAATACTTTGCTGTGCATTTTCTATCCGGATCTGTTTGTTATTCGCAAGAATCGGATCCACCAGAGCTTCTTCGATCGGCTTTTGCAGCGCATTGATCGTCCAGTATCCGTATTCCTCCTTTCTGATAACCCACTGTGAATAAGGCTTTATGCCGGGTCCATGTAATTGATTTGCCATCTCTTCATTACAGAGTTCCATAAGTACTCCATGAAAATGGGAACCCTGATTGTAGTGTAAAGTTTTTCCTTCGTTTACTTTCAAAGTGAACACAGTGCGACTTAACATAATGCCTCCTGTTTCGTTCAGTCTGTTTTTCCCATCATATCGGGATTTCTTCAGCTCGTCAACGCAAATAAAATTTGTGTTCACCAAATTGTTCATCGTGCAAAAAAAGCCGGTTTTTCAATTAAACCGGCTTGACTTCTATAATTAGAATTACAACGCAAACTCCATGGCTATCCCTACAAACTGCAGGGCACTGGCGAGCAGGACGAAGCCGTGCCAGATGGCGTGGTTGAAGGGGATTCTTTTGGCTTTGTAGAAGATGACGCCGAGCGTGTAGACGAGCCCGCCGGCACCCAGCCAGAGGAGAAAGGCGAGTGAGGTGGCATTGTAGATGGAGCGCAGGGTGAATACGCAGATCCAGCCCATCAGTACGTAGATCCAGACGGAGAGTTTCCCAAATCGATCATATTTTCCGTAGGTGAGTATTTTGAAGACAATGCCCGCTGCGGCGATGGAAAAGATAACCGACAGGGTAACCACGCGTTCCAGACCGTTCAGGGCCAATAGCGCGATGGGAAAATAGCTGCCTGCGATCATCAGATAGATGGCACAGTGATCGGCGACGCGAAGAATTTTTTTCGCGCCGGGGTGGGTGATGCCGTGATAGAGCGTCGACATGAGATACATGAGGGTTAAAAAGATCCCGTATACGGCAAATCCCGCAATGGCGAGACGGTTTTGTGCTTTGACGGCCATTACGATGAGAAAGACGGTGGCGGCGATTCCGAAGAGCACCCCGACCCCGTGCGATACGGCATTGGCGATCTCTTCAGCCAGTGTGTAGAGTTGTCCTTTTCTTTTCTCTGTCATTTGCATGGCGCCTCCTTTTGTCTACTACTATAACACAGCCCGACTGCGCCTGCCAGAACGCCGGTTAAGGGAAAGTCATAAGAAGGTAAAAAATAAGACCGATATGATTGACAAATCAATTAGATTTCTGTAGTGTAGTATCTGTAGTTTTACTGTAAGGAGGTAAATCGTATGGTAAGAACACCCTTGCGGGAATTGGGCAAGTGGATTTCAATTGTTCACAGAAAATCACAGATTCATATGAATCAGGCCGGCCGAGAGCTTGGTCTGAATTTAACCGAATGCCATTATATTATGCATTTAAAAGAAAATACGCCCACACACAGAAAGTGGCTGACCGAGCATTTAAGTTTGGATGATGCAATGACCACCCGCACCCTGCGGAATCTGGAGGAGCGGGGTCTGATTATACAGGAACGAAGCGAGGAAGACCAGCGGGCCTTGTCGGTCCGGCTGACGCCGGAAGGCGCCCGGCTCATTCCGCAGATCCACCGGATTCAAAAAAACTGGATGGAAAATCTGACGCGCGACTTTACGGCAGAAGAAATCCGTACGCTGGAACAGACGCTGTCGGTCGTGGCTTCGCGGGCCATTGAGACAACCGAAAAAGACAGGGAGAGCCGATCATGTTAAGACGCCTGGCTCCCTATATGAGCAAATACAAAATCTATGCGATTCTCTGCCCCATTCTGATGATACTGGAAGTATCGGTGGATATCATTATTCCGTATCTTATGTCTTTTGTGGTGGACACGGGGATTGCCAACCGGGATATCAGCTATATCCTGCGCATCGGTCTTTTGATGATCGGCTTTGCGCTGTTCGGTATGACGACGGGGATTATCAGTACGCATCTGGGGGCAAAAGCGGGTTACGGCTTTGCGGCCGAAGTGCGCGCCGACGCCTACCGCAGTGTGCAGCGCTTTTCCTTTGCCAATATTGACGCGATGAGCGTTCCGTCTCTGATTACGCGTTTAACGACCGATATCGACATGCTGGGCATGGTTACGATGATGAGTCTTCGCATGGCGATCCGCGCACCGTTTATGATGCTGTTTGCACTGATTATGTCTGTAACCGTGAACGCACAGCTGGCGTTGATCTTTGCTGTGGCGATCCCGGTTGTGGCCATTATGATCGTCTTTATGATGCGAAAGGCTATGCCGATTTTCTCACTGATGCAAAAAAAGGTCGACCGAATCAATGCCATTGTGCAAGAAGATCTGATCGGGATCCGCGTGATCAAGTCCTTTAATCGCGAGCCGCACGAAGAAAAGCGCTTCGGCGAACGAAACGACGCACTCCGGGACACCGCGCTGAAAGCCATCTCTCTGATCATCCTGCTGATGCCCGTTTTGAATCTGGTCATTTACGCCTGTATTGTGGCGGTGCTCTGGTTCGGCGGACAGATGGTGATCGGCGGTACGATGGCGCCGGGTGAGCTCATTACCTTTATCACCTATATCACCCAGATCATGATGAGTCTGATGATGCTTTCGTTCTACTTTATGCAATTGACCCGCGGACAGGCCTCGGCCGGCCGGGTGATTGAAGTGCTGGATACCGAGTCCGAAATCAAGAATCCTGTGAATCCGCTTACGGAAGTCCCGGACGGATCCATCACCTTTGACGATGTCTGCTTTCGTTATGCGACCAGTAGCGAAAACATTTTAAACGATATCGATCTTTCCATCCAAAGCGGAGAAGTGATCGGCATCATCGGCAGTACCGGATCGTCGAAGTCGACCCTCGTTCAGATGATACCGCGCCTGTACGATGTCAGCCGCGGCAGTGTGAGCGTCGGCGGCCATGATGTGAGAGATTACGATATGGAAGTGCTCCGGGATCAGGTGGCGTTTGTCCTGCAGAAAAACACGCTTGTCACCGGTACGATCCGCAGCAATATGCAGTGGGGCAAGGAAGACGCCACCGACGAGGAAATCATCGACGCGCTGAAAAAAGCGCAGGCCTGGGAGTTTGTTTCCCAGTATCCCGAAACGATCGATCACCCGGTCGCACAGGGCGGCGCCAACTTCTCCGGCGGACAAAGACAACGCCTGACGATTGCCCGCGCCCTGATCAAGCAGCCGAAGGTGCTGATTCTGGATGACTCGACGAGTGCGGTCGATATGCATACGGATCAGAAGATCCGCAACACGTTCAAAAATGAATTGGACGAAATCACCACCCTGATCATCGCCCAAAGGATCGCATCGATCCAGGATGCAGACCGGATTATCGTCCTGGACAAAGGGCAGATTGAAAGTATCGGAACGCATGAGGAACTGCTTGCCTCCTCCCCCATTTACAAGGAAATCAGCGAAACACAGGAAAGGGGGTTGATGAGCGCATGAGCAAACCCGAAGAAAACACACGGGAAAAGGCCGTACAGCGCGTCGTGCCGGACCGACCGATGCACACCGTCCGCCGCCTCTTTTCGTATTACCGCTACTACAAGCTGATCTTTTTCATCGGCCTGCTGCTGATCATCCTGTCTTCCGCCTCGCAGATTGCGGCCAACGGCATGCTCTCTCCCATCATCGACACTATGATGGAAACAGGAGATATCCGTTCGATCGGAAAGTATATGATCATTATGATCGTTTTGGTCATTGTGATGTCTGTGAGTCAGTATCTGGGCAATCTGTTTATGGCCCGCACGGCACAGCGCATTGTGCACCAGATCCGCGGACAGTTGTTTATACGGATCCAGAAGCTGCCGGTCTCCTTTCACGACAAAAGGGGCCACGGCGATATTATGTCTACGTTTACCAACGATATGGAACTGCTGACCCAGTCTTTGGAACAAAGTGTGTCGCAGATTATCATCTCTTTGGTGACGGTACTGGGTACATTTGTCATGATGCTCGTACTCAGCCCGATTATGACCTTGGTGGTTGTGTTGATGCTTGCCCTGATGATGCTTGTGGTGCGCACCATTGCCAAAAGAAGCGGTAAGAACTACCGGACCCGGCAAGCCGCCACCGCCGATATGAACAGCTTTGTGGAAGAGATGATCAGCGCACAACGCGTAGTAAAGGTATTCAATTACGAAGAACGCGCCACACAGGATTTTCTTACCAAAACGGACAGTCTGCGCGAGTCCAGCACCAGCGCTTCCACCTACGGCGTCATGATGATGCCGGTGATGGGGAATCTGACCTTTGTGATGTATGCGCTGATTGCGATCGGCGGGGGGATTCTGGCGATCAACAATCGCATGACGATCGGGAACATTGCCGCCTTTTTGCAATATACACGGACCATTTCCCGCCCGATTACCATGGTGTCCAATCAGATGAATACGCTGTTTGCCGCCATTGCCGGGGCGGAACGGATCTTTCGCGTACTGGATACGCCGATTGAAACCGACGATGACCCCGTCTATCTGCAGGGCGACTGCGACGGACGCAAGAATCTGTGCTGGGTGGTTCCGCAAAAAGACGGCGGGACCAAAGAAATTCCCGTGCATGGCGATATTCGCTTCCACAATGTAGACTTCAGTTACGAACCGGGCAAACCGATTCTGAAAAACATCTCGCTGTTTGCCAAGCCCGGCCAGAAGATCGCTTTTGTGGGTTCCACCGGCGCCGGAAAGACCACCGTCACCAATCTCATCAATCGCTTTTATGAGATCGACAACGGTGAGATCACCTTTGACGGCATCCCGCTGAACCGCATCCAAAAAACGGATCTGCGCAGCATTATGAGTATCGTACTCCAGGATGTGCATCTGTTTGAAGGCACTATCGCCTACAATATCCGCTACGGCAAGCTGGATGCCACCGACGAGGAAGTGGTACACGCCGCCAAGCTGGCCAATGCGCACGAATTTATCACGCAGTTAAAAGACGGCTACGACACCGTTCTCGGTCCCGATGGCGGGAGCCTGTCGCAAGGCGAACGACAGCTTTTGTCGATCGCACGGGCAGCCATTGCCGATCCGGTTGTCCTGATCCTCGATGAAGCGACCTCCTCTGTTGACACGCGCACCGAGCAACTGATCGAAAAAGGGATGGATGAACTGATGCAAGGGCGTACCACCTTTGTTATCGCCCACCGGCTCTCCACCGTACGCCGTTCCAACGCGATCCTCGTCCTGGAAGAAGGCGAGGTTGTGGAACGCGGCGACCACGACGATCTGATGAATCAAAAGGGACGCTACTACGATCTGAACGTAGGCACAGCGGAACTGGAATAAAACAAGCAGAATTGACGCGTATCAATGCAACGCGTCTTTTTTGTGCGTATAATGAAGAAAAACCAAACGGAGGGAAAAACATGAAAAAAATCACTTTGCAACTGGAGCAGCTCACCTGCCCCGCCTGTGTCACAAAAATCCAAAACAAACTGGATACCACAGAAGGTCTCACAAACCCGAAAGTCCTGTTCAATACGAGCAAAGTCAAAGCGGAACTGGACGAAGAGGTATTGTCGGCCGATGCGCTGGTCAACCTCATTGAAGCCTTGGGATACGAAGTCGAGAGTGTAAAGTAATTCAGGGGAAAGGATCTGTCCATGCTGATTCGCATCAATAAATTTCTGAATAAACAAAGGACGCCGATACTGGTTTTGTCGGTGTTGTTTCTTGCTTTGGGTTTTCTATGGGAACGGAATTTCCTGCTGGCGGCAACCGCTGTGGCCGGGTTTCCGATTCTTGTCAAGGCGGTTATGGCACTTCTGCAAAAATCTTTCAGTATCGAACTGCTGGTGGTGATCGCCATTACCGGCGCCCTGTACTTAAACGAGTACAATGAGAGCAGCCTGGTCAGTTTCTTCTTTCTTTTCGGCGACTATCTGGAAGCGCGCACCCTGCAAAAAACACGTAATTCCATCCAGGGCCTGCTGGATCTCGTGCCGGCGGAAGCTTTGGTCATGAAAGACGGTGTACCCGTTTTGGTGCCGGTGGAAGAGATCGAACAGGGCCGGATCGTATTGGTGAAAACCGGCGGAAAAGTTCCGGTAGACGGGACGGTGGTGGAAGGGACGGGCAGTATCGACCAGTCCAGCATGACCGGCGAGTCGATCCCCGTGTATAAGCAGACGGGCGATGCCGTTTTTGCCGGCACCGTCCTGGAACAGGGCACGCTGCAGATAGAGGCAACCGGCGTCGGCGAAGACACCAGCTTTGCCCGCATGATTGAATTGGTGGAAGAAGCGCAGGAAACAAAAACAACCGCCGAAAAGTTCCTGAACCGTTTTGCCAAATGGTACACACCGGCCATTATCGTTCTGTCGTTTGTTGTGTATTTTCTCACAAAGAATCTGCATATTGCCATCACCTTTTTGGTGATTGCCTGCCCGGGTGCGTTGGTGATCGGGGCGCCGGTGTCTACGGTGGCGGGAATCGGCAATGCGGCGCGCCAGGGGGTTTTATACAAAGGCGGCGAAGCCCTGGAGAAGATGGCGAAAGTCGATGTGGCGCTGTTTGACAAAACCGGCACGCTGACCACAGGCAAACCGGAGGTCACGCTGTTTGAAGTGTTTGACCCCGAAAAAGAACAGGCCGTTTCTGAAGCCGTGTATTTTACGGAACAGGTTTCCGAGCATCCGCTGGGTGCCGCCATTATGCAATTTCTTGCAAAGCGGGTAAATATAAAAGAACACGCCCTGAAGGGCGAGGTGGTGCCCGGTCAGGGGGTAAAAGCCGTATACAAGGACACCCCGGTTGCGGTAGGAAACGATGCTCTGATGGAAACAGAAGGGGTCCCCGTTCCCGCCCCGCTGGCCGAACGTCTGTCCGCATTACGCAATACCGGAAAGACAATGATGCTGATTGCGATAAACGGAAAGGCGGAAGGAATCATCGGGATTGAAGACCCGTTGAAGGACGGCGCAAAAGACGCCGTGCAAAAGCTGCGCGATGCAGGGATTCAAGAGATCTATATGCTAAGCGGCGACCATGATCACACCGTGCAGGCGGTGGCAAAACAGCTGCATCTGGACGGCGCCATGGGTTCCATGAAACCGGACGGCAAAGCAGAGATTGTTAAAAAGCACAAAAAAGCAGGCAAAACCGTCCTCATGGCCGGTGACGGAGTCAATGATGCGCCGGCGCTTGCCCTGGCCGATGTCGGGCTCGCCATGGGGATGGGCGGGGCCGATGTGTCGATCGAAACGGCCGATGTCGTTTTGATGGCGCACGAGATCCAACAGGTCGCCATCGCCAAAACCATTGCCCGGCGAACCGTTGCCAATATCCGAGAAAACACGGCCATTGCCATGGGCACGGTTCTTCTGCTTCTTGCCGGTGTTCTGATGGAACGCGTGGGCTTGTCGATCGGGATGTTTGTGCACGAAGCCAGCATATTGGCTGTGATTCTGAACGCAATGCGACTCATACGAAAATAAAAAGGAGAATGCCATGGCCATACATTCCTGTATGGATATCGTCCCGATTTTTGACGGACTGAATCCGGAACAAAAGCGGGAGATTTCCGATGCGATTACCCATATTAAAGTCAAGCGGAATGAAACGCTGTATCTGCCCGGAGACACACTCGACACCTTGTATATCCTGGCGTCGGGGCAGATTCATCTCGTCAAGCTGAATGAAAACGGAAAAGAACAATTGGTATCCATTCTGCAACCCGGGGAGTTTATGGGCGAACTGTCGATTTTCAATACCTCCAAAACGGAAACCATGGCCGTGGCAAAAAAAGATTCGCTCCTGTGTACGCTCCGCTACGACGCCTTCCAGGCCTTTTTGCTGCGTACCCCGCAGGTCGCCATGAAAATGCTGCAAGCTCTGTCTGTACGCGTGCAGGCCGCGCAAAGACAAACCCTCACCATTGCAACCGACTCGGTTCAAAACCGTATCGGGCGCTATCTGCTGGAAACCGGCGGCGATATCGGCATGGCGAAAAAAGACCTCGCCTCGTATCTGGGTACGACACCCGAAAGCGTATCGCGCACACTGACCGCGCTGGAAGAACAAGGCGCCATCCGCCCCACCCACGCACGCAAATTTGCCATTCTGAAAAAAGAGCTGCTCCTGCACGAAGAGTAAAACCGCCCGGAGGCGGTTTGAGAGCATTGACAGTTTAATGGATATGAGGGTCGAAAAACGTTTTTCGGATAGCTATTTTTCGACCTCTACACCCGATACGTTTCTCTACAGCCAAAAACCGCCCGGAGGCGGTTTTTTGTATGCTTGTATTCTGTTTAGGCGGCAATGCCTTCTACGGTCAGCATTTCGACTAAAAACAGCAGTTTCATCAAGCCGATATGCAGTCCATCCTGTCCGGCTACGATCCCTTTTCGTACATATACCTGAATGCCGTCCGCTTCATAGGCATCAAATTGCGACGGATCGGCCGGCTTTCCTTCCACAACCAACGGTTGCTGCATGACACCGCCTCAGGAACGGGTCAGTTTGACATAAATGTGGACGCTGTCTTCGCCCTTTTTCTGCAAAAAGTCCTGGGCTTTTTTCTCTATCGTAATATTCATACTTCTCCTTTTTGGTAAATGTCTATGCCTCGCCCGGGTTTTTGCCCCGGCTGGACATGCGCGGTGTTTCTTTTTCATGCACAGGATCTTTCGTATCCCATTCCCATTCGCCGTAATGGGTTTCCCAATAATCCCGGTAGCCCTGCAACACTTCATCCATCGTGTTCATAATCATCGGGCCGTCGTTGATAATCGGCTCTCCGATCGGCTCGGCTTCCAGGAGAAGCAGACGGGCGGGGGTGCCTGCCCCCTGTATCACAAAATCGGCGTCTCCTTTCAGTTTCAGGCTGCGTTTCCCGGACAGGGTTTCGCCGTCCACGTTCACCTGTTCGCCTTCAAAGAAATATAAGTTCCGGTTCAGTGTTTCCGACACACCGTCGATTGTGATGCTCGCATCGGCCTCAACGTCGATCAGAAGAATCCGCAAACGGGATTTTTCATCGGAAGCCCAGGACGGTTCGGTGGCAGTCAGCCCTTTTGTTCCGTTCCATGTACCGATAATCACTTTTACCCCGGCATTTTCTTCTTCCACAACGGGAATTTCTTCCCGCCACAGCATTTTATAATCACACGGCACCAGCTTGTTCCAGCTGGGCAGACTCAGCCAAAGCTGAAACAACTCCGTCCGGTTTTCTTTGTCGTCCTGCACCAGCGGAAACATTTCCGTATGGCGGATACCTTCTCCCGCGGTCATCCACTGCACATCGCCCGCGGCATAGCGGCCGTGGTCACCGCCGGAATCGTGATGGTCGATCACCCCGTCGAGTACAATCGTGACGGTTTCAAATCCGCGATGCCCGTGCACGGGAAAGCCCGGTACGTTTTTCCCGTAATACATGCGCCAGGGAAGATCCGTATCCAGATCTTTTCCCGGTGTATGTCCTTTTTTGTCCTCTTCGCGTACACCCTGTTCCCCATTGCCTGCGGGATAGTGATCCACATGGTGCATGCGTGCAACCCAGGGGTCTCCCGGGTCTTCCCGGAACTTGGACGCTTTGTTTTCTATAATGGCGGACATGGCCTCATCCTTTCTTTTTGACATTCCTGATTGTATTCCCAATCTGACTGCTCAAGTATCAAAAGAGCTTTCAGGATGAGAGGCCCCGCATCTTCAGACCGATATAGTGCACCGGGTCATGCACGGCATTGTACGGCGGCGCATACGACAAGTCCAGATTATACAGGGCATCGCCGTCCATTTTGTTTTTTATGGCTGTCACAAGCACATCCAGCCGCTTGTCCACCCCTTTGGTTCCGATCAGCTGTACACCCAGAAGCGTACGGCTTTTTTTATCGACTACCGCTTTTATCTCCATGGGTTCGCCGGAAAAATAGCCCGCCCGGTGCAAACTCTTCTGACAGATAATCTCTGTATCATAACCCAAATCCTTTGCCTTCTTTTCCGTATAGCCTGTAGCGCCGATGGTCAGATCAAACAAACGGAATATGCTGGTGCCGAGTATCCCCTGAAAACGCATACTCCCGCCGGTCAGCACATCGCCTGCGATCTTTCCGGTTTTATTGGCGGATGTCCCCAGCGGCACATACATCGGTTCCTTATCCAGTTGCGACCAAAGCTGTGCACAATCGCCGCAGGCATAGATATGCTCCACATTGGTGCGCAATGCATCATCAACTACAATCCCGCCCGTGTCGCCGAGCGCTACCCCGGCTTCTTCCGCAATTTTCGTATTGGGGCGGACCCCGGTTGCAAACAGGATCAGATCGGCCGGTATCTGTTCTTCGCCGGTATCGGCCGCGGTTTTTGTAATGGCCTTTATTTCCGTATTTTTACGCAGGTCCACCCCGCGGGTTCGCAATAAGTCTTCCAGGTGTTTCGCCATATCCGCATCCAGATGCGGGGTGATCTTGTCGGAGCGGTTCAGTACCGTTACATGGATCTTTCGTTCCAGCAGATTCTCCAACACTTCCAGCCCGATGAAGCCCGTCCCTACGATGACGGCATTTTGCGGCTGTTTCTCTTCCATATATTCCATGATGGCTCGCGTGTCCTCTGCCGTACGCAAGGTAAACACGCGCGCGTCATCGGATCCGGGCAGATCCGGCAGCATGGACTGCGCACCGGTTGCCATAATCAGCTCGTCGTAATCGTCTTCAAACGCATTGCCCTCATCGGTTTGGCCGAAGACTTTTTTAGCCGCCGGGTCGATTTTTGTCACTTCATGGCCGCTGTGTACCTGCACACCGTATTTTTCGGAAAACGAAGCCGGCGTACGCGGTACCACATCCGAAAAGCCCACCTTGCCCCCGATATGATACGGAAAACCGCAGGCGGAATAAGAAATATCCCGGTCCTTTTCATAAATGACGACATCTGCCTCTTTATCGTTTCGCATAATCTGCGCCGCAGCCGAAGTCCCCGCCGCCACCGCGCCAATAATAATCACTTTCATCGTATCCCTCCTGTTCTCCTTTATACTTACCCGAACAAAAAAAGAAGCGTGCATTCCACACGCTTCTGTTCTTTAATCTTTGGTAGTTACTCCGAGGTAGGCATCGCGCACATCCTGATCATCCAGCAGTTCTAGCCCTGTACCGGATTTGGTAATCGAACCGGTCACGAGCACATACGCCTGATCGGCGATCTTGAGTGCGGCATTGGCATTTTGCTCAATCAAAAGCACCGTCACTCCCATGTCATTGATCCGGGTGATGATATTAAATATATCACGTACCAGCTGCGGTGCGAGCCCCAAAGACGGTTCGTCCATCATCATGACGGTAGGCTTTGCCATCAGACCGCGGCCGACAGCCAGCATCTGCTGTTCCCCGCCCGACAGTGTTCCGGCTGCCTGCCAGCTTCTTTCCCGCAGGCGCGGAAACAGATCATACACGATCTCCATTTCCTTGGCGACTTCTTTTTTATTGTTGTTCAGATACGCACCGATGCGCAGATTTTCTTCCACCGACAGATTCGGGAAGACTTTTCTGCCTTCCGGCACCAGGGCAATCCCCCGCTCCACAATCTTCTGGGAGTCCAGCTTCTGAATTTCTTCACCCTTGAAGCGGATTACGCCGCTCGATGGTTCCACCAGGCCGCTGACGGCTTTTAAGGTGGTGGATTTACCGGCCCCGTTTGCCCCTACCAGGGTGACGATCTGCCCTTCTTCCACATCCAGGCTGATGCCTTTCAGCGCTTCAATCCCGCCGTAGGAAACACGCAAATCTCTGATTTCAAGAATGCTCAATCTTCATCCACCCCCAGATAAGCCGTGATAACAGCCGGATTGTTCTGAATCTCTGCGGGATTTCCTTCCGCAATCCGCTTGCCGAAGTCGATAACGTAGATGCGGTCGGAGATGTCCATAACCAGATTCATATGGTGTTCGATAACCAGTATCGTCAGATTAAAATCGTCTTTGATCTCTTTAATGAAGGCGGCGATATTGTCTGTTTCCTGGGGATTCATCCCGGCCGCCGGTTCGTCGAGCAGGAGCAGTTTGGGTTCTGTAGCCAGTGCGCGCGCAATTTCCAGATGCCGTTGCATCCCGTAAGGCAGATTGTTTGCAATCTCGTTGGCATATTCATCCAGCCGCACGCGTTTTAAGTGTTCGTGCGTTAAACGGTGCATTTCGGCTTCTTCGGCCTTGTTCAGCCGAAACGCCGCGCTGAACAGACCGGCCCGCATATTGGTATGATGCGCAATCAGCACATTTTCAAACACCGTCAGATTCTTAAACAAACGGATATTCTGAAAGGTGCGTGCCACGCCTTTTTTTGTGATCTTGTCCGGGGTTAAGTCTACGTTTTTCTTGTATTTGCCTTTGTTTTCCCCGGCATACAGCTTTTCCATTTTGCCTGTGGGATACCCGGCCGAAATGACTTCGCCGTTGATCTCCACTTCGCCGTTTGTCGGCAGATACACGCCGGTGATCGCGTTAAAAGCCGTTGTCTTCCCGGCGCCGTTGGGGCCGATCAGCGCAACGATCTCCCCTTCGTACACTTTCATATTCAGATTGTTGACCGCTACGACCCCGCCAAACTGCATGGTGAGATCGCGCGTTTCCAAAACGATTTTTCTCGGATCCGCAGAGGGGTTTTCCATCGTCTGTACATCATGCATTTGTGTCGTCATGGGATTCCTCCTCTCCAGGTTCCCCCGCCGGCGGGTCGGGAATCAGCGGCTGCTTATACATGGGTTCCGGGTCTTTGTCCATAATATCGGGTACCGGTTTTTTACCGAAACGGCCGGCAAACAAACGCCGCACCCCGTCCCAGCTGAACTCCCGGTTTCCCAGCAGACCTCTTCGGTAAAACAGCACAACGATCATCAGAAGCAAAGAGAATACGACCATGCGAAAACCGATGCGAAGAAGCGGCACCTGAAAACCGCCGATAACCAAAGGCGTGTCAAAGAAACGCAGGATCCAGTCCTTGGCAAAGGTCACCACAAAGGCCCCCACAATACTTCCCGTCACACTGCCCAGTCCGCCGATAACCACGATCAACAGAATGTCGTAAGTCAGCATGATGGAGAAGGTACGCGCTTCGATCGAGCGCATAAACATGGCGAGCATGCCGCCGGCCAGTGCCGTGATAAACGAGCTGATGACAAAGGACATTTCCTTGTGTTTCAGCAGATTGATCCCCATGGCCTCCGCTGCCACCTCGTCTTCCCGGATGGCTTTAAATGCACGGCCGTAGCCGGAGTTGATCACGAGGATTACAAAGCCGATAGCCACAACGGCAAACAGAAACGGGATCAAAAGCGCTCCCGTCCCCTGCGGGAGATTGGTGCCCGTGATGGCCAGGCCCGGGATGTTTTTTAGCCCATAGGATCCGTTGGTGATCGTATCCATTTGCGGAGCAGAAAGAATCGCACGGGTAATCTCTGAGAAACCCAAAGTCGCAATCGCCAGATAGTCGGACTTCAGGCGCAGTACGGGAATCCCGATCAAAAACGCAAAGATACCGGCAATAATCCCGCCGATCAGCATGGCAACGATAATCAGTAAAGGTTCCGGCAATACGGAAAGAATCTCTTTAAACCCCTTCAGCCAGGGCGCCATGCCGTTCATATAGTACACGCCGTCGACCCGGTCCAAAGGAATGGTCAGAATAGCGGTTACATAGGCCCCGATCGCCATAAAGCCTGCCTGGCCCAGGGAAAAGAGTCCCGTAAAGCCGTTCAGCAGATTCATGGATACGGCAACCACGGCAAAAATCAGCGACTTTTGTATAACGGTGACGGCCATACCGCCCCAGGAGAAACGGCTACGGTTCAACTCCAAAAACAGCAAGAGGGCTGCAATAAACAAAAGAGCAATTATGGAATAGATCCGGTTTTGTTTTATATTGGATTTTGTGTTTTCTGCTAGCATGTTTACACCTTCTCCGTCAGCGATTCACCCATTAATCCGGTCGGACGGAACAGGAGAATCAGAATCAGAAGCAAAAACGTGAAGGCGTCGCTATAGGTGGAATAACCGAAAGCGACCATGAACGTTTCTACTATGCCGATGAGAAAGCCGCCGATCACCGCACCCGGTACCGAACCGATCCCGCCGATAACCGCGGCCACAAAGCATTTCAGGCCGGGCAGTGTCCCGGAAAACGGCGTAACAGACATCCGATCGGTGAAATACAGGATGGAACCGACTGCCGCAAGGAAAGAACCGATCACAAAGGTAATCGTGATAATGCGGTCGATTTTGATTCCCATAAGCTTGGATGTGTCATAGTCCTTTGCCACTGCGCGCATCGCCATTCCGATTTTTGTCTTTTTCAGAAGCAGCATCAGAAGAATGACGATCACCAGCGTCAGAATCGGTGTCAGAAAGGTAACCAAAGACGAATGCAGTGCGCCGATGGTGATCGGCCTTTTCAGCAAGGGAATAGCGGGGTAAGCCTGCGGTAAAGCGGAAAATAAATACGTGGCAAAGTTTTGCAGAAAATAGGAAACCCCGATGGCGGATATCATAATGGACATACGCGGTGCGGAACGCAGCGGTTTGTACGCCGCTTTTTCGATCCCCACACCCAGTAACACCGTGCCGAGCAATACGACAAGAATCGCAATGGGCCAGGGCATCACCGCGATGGAGAAAATCATAAAATACCCTGCCATCATGAAGATGTCGGCATGTGCAAAGTTGATCAAAAGCAAAATGCCGTACACCATCGAATAGCCGATGGCAATCAGGGCATAAGCACCGCCCAGGCTGATGCCTGTGAGTGCGTGTTGCAATAATGTTGTCAGAGACATATATTTACCTCATTATCCGGATTGATAAAGAAAGAGCGGCGGTAATGCCGCCGCTCCTGTGCGAACGGTTTTAATCCGTCTTAACGGTTTTGTCAAAGACAAAGGCGCCGTCTTTAATCGTCTTGATATAGGCCATGTCTTTTTCCGCATCCCCGTTTTCATCAAAGGTGATGGATCCGGTTACCCCGGCATAGCTGACGCCTTTCAAGGCATCCTTGATCGCTTCGCCATCGGTGGAGTTGGCTGCTTTGATCGCTTCCAATGCGACCATGTAAGCATCGTAACCCAGCGCCGATACAGCTGCGACGCCGTCGCCGCCGTTTTTGGTCAGGTATTCGTCGTTTCCGTTGATAAACTCTTTATAGCCTTCTACAAATTCGGCTGCAGCGGGATTGGAGGTATCGCCTTCATCAAAGAAGGTGGAAAGCGCTACGCCTTCGGCTGCTTCGCCGGCATTGGTAATAATGGTCTGGTTTTCCCAGGTGTCACCGGCCAGAAACTGCGCTTCGATCCCGAGTTCGCGCGCCTGTTGCAGAAGCAACGGGGCCGTTGCGATCGATGACGGTGCAAAGATAACATCCGGTTCTGCCGCTTTGATATTGGTCAGAATGGCTTTAAAGTCGGTTTGATTGGTCTGGAACTGTTCTTCGGCTACAATTTCGCCGCCGAGTTCTGCAAACGAATTGCGGAAGAAGTTTCCGAGACCCGAGCTGTAGTCATCCCCCAATTGGGTAATAACCGCGGCTTTCTGCGCGCCGCCCTGAATCGCATAGTTCGCCATTACCTCGCCCTGGAAGGGATCCAGGAAGCATACGCGGAAGTAATATTCGTTGCCTTGGGTTACCTGCGGATTGGTCGCGGAAGGAGCAATCGCGGGAATTTTAGCTTCTTCGTAAGTAGGTCCGGCTGCGATCGATACGCCTGAACCGTAGGATCCGATTACGATGGAAACCTGATTGGAAACCAGATTGTTGGCCGCCGCAACGGCTTCGGTTTTGTCGGACTTGTTGTCGACTTCCACCAATTCTACTTTATACTCTTCCCCGTTGATCTCAACGGTCGGATGCAGTTGATTCGCATAACGGCTGCCTAAAACTTCCTGGAAGCCGCCGCCTCCGTTTTCTCCGGTGACCGGTTGGAATATACCGATCTTTACGACTTTGTCGGAATCGCCGCCTTCGACTGCATCCCCTGCACCTTCGGTAGCGGTGTCTCCGCCGTCTGTCGCGTTATCCTGCGGTGCACAACCTGCTATAACCGCTGCGAGTAATACGAGCACCAATAGTAAAGATACGTATCGCTTCATATTCGCTCCCCCTTTTCAAATTTTCCGGACAGGTCCGGAACTGTATCTATTTTCCCACAAATCACGATAATTTACAAGCGCGTTATGAATCTTTATTATTGTTATGAAAACGATCCTTTTCTCTCTCCTCCTGTTGCAACAGGGCTCGTACGAAGCGGATGCTGTCGTAAGAACAGGCCTCCGGGAGTTCGTCTTTGATCGGCCGCAGATAGTCGCTGCCCGCCTTTTGGATCGCTATTCGGATCATCGCCTCTTCCTCTTCGTTGACAAAGGGTCGGATATCCAAAGGCATGCCGTACTCCAAACACTGTACCAGATGCTGTTTGACCGTGCCTGCCAGTATGCCCTTTGCAGCGGCAATGGCTTCTGCGGATTCGCCTTGGGTGAACCGTTCGTAGCTGTCTTTTTGCGTATCGCCCGGTTTTTTTCGGGGCCTCTCGGTCTGTTTCAAAACCCCTGCCGTTTCTTGTTCAACATACCGAATCTGCGGATCGGTGTGTTCTTGTATAAATTGCAAAAGATCGGCGCCGATTCGTTCGGCCTTCCCTTCGCCGATTCCGTGAACATCGAGCAGCTCTTTTGGATTCTTCGGCAAGACCTGCAGCAAAGACACCAGCGTCCGATCGCTCGCTATGACATACGCGGGCACGCCTTCGTCGGCGGCGCGACGGGTGCGCCATGTGCGCAGCTGTTCAAATGCTTTTTGTCCGTATGGCGTGAGCTCTTCTCGCAGCGCAATCACTTTTCCGCGTTTTTTCGGTGTTTCTTCGCGGACAGAGATCAGAATCCGGGCATCCTTCCCGAGGGCTTCCCGGCTCTTTTTGTTCAACTTGACAATGGGGAAACGGTCGTCGGTGCGGGTCAGATACCCGCGCCCGATCAGGATATCAATCAGTCCCATGACTTCCTTTTTGGTTCGGCCGGGCATGATATGATAGGTGCTGACCTGATCCAGCCGGAACTGCCGCACTTTTTGTGCGCGGCTTCCCGTAAGGACATCGGCAATCATTCCCGCGCCGAAGCGTTCGCCGCAACGGTATACACAGGACAGGATCTTCTGCGCATCCACCGTAATGTCTTTTTCCAGAAAATTCCCGTCGCAATTGCCGCAATGCCCGCATCGTTCGTTTGATTCTTCCCTAAAATACGCGAGCAGCCGATGCCTTAGGCAGTCGGTGGTTTCCGCATAGTGCACCATTTGATTCAGTTTGTCGATGCCCCCGGTATCGCCCGAACGGGTCAGCAGAAAACGCTGCGTATATATATCGGCCGGCGCATATAAGAGGATTGCCTCGGCGGGTTCGCCGTCACGGCCGGCACGGCCGGCTTCCTGATAGTAGTTTTCGATCGAACCCGGTAGATTGTAATGAATCACCTTTCGCACATCCGGCTTGTCGATCCCCATTCCGAACGCCACTGTAGCCACCATTACCGGCTTTTGATCATACAAAAATGCTTCCTGCATGCGCTCTCTTTCTTCCGTGCCCATGCCCGCATGATAACGCCCCGCGGAAAAACCGTGCTCGGTCAGCATGGCATACACCTCATCTACCGCGCGCCGGGTTGAACAATACACAATGGCCGGTTCGTCTTTTTTCAGTTGCGATAGCAAAAAGGCATCTTTGTCGATATCCCGCTCGACCCGGAAATACAGATTGGGCCGGTCAAAACCGGTCACAATCCGGAAAGGATCGGAAAGACCGAGTTGCTCAAGAATATCTTCCTGCACTTTTTTTGTCGCGGTGGCGGTAAAGGCCGTGATCACCGGCCGGGAAGACAGGCTGCCGAGCAGTGTGCCGATGTTTCGGTACGCCGGCCTGAAATCATGCCCCCACTGGCTGATGCAGTGCGCTTCATCCACCGCGACCATGGACACTTCTTTGGTCTTTATCTGTTCCAGAAAATGCTCGTTTTCCAGCCGTTCCGGGGCGATATACAAAAGTTTGACTTCGTCATTATGCAGGCGCTGCAACAAGGCGGAAAACTCGTGTGCGTTTAAGGAGCTGTTCAGATAATCCGCTGCCACGCCGTTTTCCTTTAATACCTGCACCTGGTCTTTCATCAGGGCGATCAGGGGGGAAATCACCAAAGTCATGCCCGAAAACAGCAACGCAGGAATCTGATAGCAAAGGCTCTTCCCCGCGCCGGTCGGCATCACGGCGAGGGTATCCCGTCCCCCCGCTATCACATCGACAATTTTCTTTTGATGCGGCCGGTACGCATCGTATCCGAACACTTTTTGTAAAACTTCCAACCCTTTATTCATTTTCTTCCTTTCTGTTCAGCAGGCTCTCCCATACTTCGGCGCCGTGGGTGATCCCGGTGTCTTTCGGCAAAAACGGCGGGTCCAAAACACCGGTTTTCCGTTTGTTGATATAGTCATAATAAATGCGCACACCGATATGACCCGTCAGCAACAGGGAAAAAAGATTGATCCATGCCATCATACCAAATCCGATGTCTGCCATGGCCCAAATCGTATCGGCAGCGATCTGTGTGCCGAAAAAGACGGATCCCAAAAACAAAACGCGCAAAATAAAATGACCGGCAGGATGATTGCCGAGCAGATACGCCAGATTGCTTTCCGCATGCAGATAAAACGCCGATAAGGCGACAAAGGCAAAAAAGAAGATCGCGAGCGCGACAAAAACATTCCCGAAGTTCGGGATCGGGATTACACGCTGGATTGCATGGCTGACAAAAGGATTGCCGTATTCCACGCCCGGCAGGCCTTCAAATACAAAACCACCGGAAGGCGATAGGACATTGTAACTGTCGGTCAGAAGGATCATGAAAGTTGTTGTTGTGCACACAAAAAGTGTGCCTATGTATACGCTCAGGCCGCCCAGCAAGCCCTGCTGTACCGGATGCGATACCTCGCTGGTGGAGGATATGATGGCGGAGGTCCCAACGGCTACTTCATTGGCCTGTACGCCGCGGCGGATCCCCCATTGCAGCGCAAATGCCGTGATCCCGCCGAAAGCCGCATCGCGCCCCCACGCGGACCGCAGAATCAGAAAAAACGCTTCGGGCACGCGGTGAAGATTCGCAAAGATGATAAAAAGGGAAACGAGCACATATAAAGTCCCCACCGTCGGGGAGATTCGGTAGGTGGCCCGGCCCATGCGGTTCAGGCCGCCCTGGATCACAAGCGCCAAAAGCACCGTAAGAACGATCCCCGCAAGCAAACGGTCGGCGCCGAACGCTTCGTTCAGCCCCTGCACGATATAATACGACTGCACCTCCGGCATTAAAAAGGTAAGTGAAATGACGGTGACAACCGAATAACAAAGACCGAAGATTTTGCCCAGGCGCCCCGGTCGCATGGCGGCTACCATATAATACGCCGGCCCGCCCCGATAGCCGCCGCGCATCGGCCGTTTAAAGGTTTGTGCCAGGGTTCCTTCCAGTATGGCAATCGCCGCACCAAAAAATGCCAGCACCCACAGCCAGAACAAGGTCCCCGGGCCACCAAAATACATGCCGGCCGCCATACCGGCGATATTGCCCACCCCGAAGGTACGGGCGGCTGTAAAGACAAACGACTGCAAAGGGGATATCCCGCTTGCACCCGCACCGCGCGCACCCAATAGCCGCAGCATTTCCTTCAGCTGGGTCAGCTGCGGAAACCGCATGCGCACAGAAAAATACAGCCCCGTTAACAGAATGAGTACGATCAGCCCCCTGTTCCAGACATGGGCCGCTGCCGCATGTAAAAAATCAGCCATAAGGCACTTCCCTCAGCCGCTTATTTTTTCCCGACAAACAATCCCGATTGGATGAACTCCTTAATCATTAAACCGTGTCCCCATTTCATGGCATAGGCATCGGTCACTTCATCGACCATCACATACAGATCGTAGAACCCTGCTTCCCGGATGATCTCCCGCAATGCTTTCACCGAAAGCGCGCCGCCGACTCAGGTGCCGTACAGATTGTCTGCCTTTTGCAAATCTTCCGAGAGCGGTTTTTTCAATGTAATGTCAGAGATGACAAAACGCCCGCCCGGTCTAAGCACGCGATAAATCTCCTCATACACTTTTTTCTTGTCCGGCTCCAGATTGATTACGCAATTGCTAATCACCGTATCGATGGATGCGTCGGGAAACGGCATGTCTGTAAGAGTACCGACGCGAAACTCGATATCCGAAAAACCCTTTTTGTCCCGCACGCGCTCGGCTTTTTCCACCATCTCCGACAGCATGTCCATGCCATACAGCGTGCCTGCCTGCGGAAACTTGAGCCGGGCGATAAATACATCCATCCCCGTTCCGCTGCCCAGATCCAGCAGGGTTTCTCCCTCTTTCAATGCCAGGCTCTCCAGCGGGTTCCCGCAGGACAGGCCCAGGCGGACCTCTTCCGGCAACTGTTCCATGAGTTCTTTGTCATAGCCCAATGAGTCATACAGTTCATCCGACGAGATATTCAGCACACGGGAACCGTCGGAGATTTCCCGGTAAAACCGATTTACCTCTCCGCGTATTTCCGCTTCGTTTTTCCGGTTCATTCCTTCTTTTGCCTCCCTATAGCATCGATCATTCCCTACTCCCCTGATACCCTCTATCAGAAATAATCCCACATGCAATTGTGCTATAATTGGATATATAAATCGTTTGTAAGGAGGATATCCGTGACTTTCACTTTGCCGAAGTTTCAAGCGCCCGATTTTTCCGACGCGGTTCTTTCCCAGGCGCCGGATCTCGTGCTCGCGCCCGCCCCGATGGACGGCGTACCACCGGAAGGCTTTCATCTTACCACTTCTTTTCCTGAATACTACAAAATAAACGGCCAATGGAAACTGCCCGATCAGAGCATTCCCTATTGCTGTGTTGTGTACAAAGACGATGCATTTACCTTTTTGGAATGCGCCAAGCTGCAAAAAGACGATCCGGTCGTGGTGGCAGAAACCTTTGACGGTTCCGAAGGCGTATACGCCCATCGCCACGCCTTTTCCGGTACCGCAGATGATGCGCGTGCGCTTCCGTATGAGGAGTCCGGTTCCAACAAATACGGCCAGCTCGTCAACCTAATGAAATACCAAAAAGAGCACGGCGGCCATATCGTCTGGGTGATGGGCCCGGCTGTCGTTTTCAATTACGACACGCGGATTGCTTTGGAAGCCCTCGCAAAAGCAGGCTATGTCAACGCCGTGTTGGCGGGTAATGCGCTGGCTACACACGACCTGGAAGGCGGCTATCTGAACACCGCTCTCGGGCAGAACATTTATACACAGGAAGCAGCCCCCAACGGACACTACAATCATCTGGACACCATAAACACCTGCCGTCGCTACGGAAGCATCCCGGCCTTTATCGACTCCGGTGAAGTGGATGACGGAGTGATCAAGGTGCTGGTAGAAGAAGGCATTCCTTTCCATCTGGCCGGTTCCATACGCGATGACGGCCCGCTTCCTCCGGTAACCGGCAATGTATCCCGTTCAATCGCCGACATGACCGAAGAGCTGCAAAAAGCCACGCTGGTTATCAATCTCGCTACGCTTTTGCATGGTGCGGCTTCGGCGGGCATGGTGTCCGGCTATACGAAACGGGGCGATGAAATCTGGCCGGTCTATGTATACACGATCGATATCACCGCCTATGCGAAAGACTCCACCGCAAAAATCCGCTGGGATTTTCTCACCCGTTCGTTTGAAACCAATGTGCAGGACTTTGTATTTACCTTAAAGAAATTGCTGATCGGATCCCAAAAGGAGATACGCCGATGAATACCAACGAATTTATCCAACCGGATTTCACACAGGAATTTTTGCAGAACGCGCCCGATTGCCAAACCGAAACCGTCGAAAAAGACGGCGTGGCCCCCGACCATTATCATGCGATGTCGATTTATCCCGAATACTTTAAGATAGACGGAAACTGGGTTTTGGCAACAGAAAGCCGCATGGATACCGTGGCCGTTGTGCGGAACGGATCGCTTGTGATGCTGGAGTTCCGCAATCTGAAAAAAGGCGATGCGGTGGTTCTCGGCCGTACGGAAGATGCATCCGAAGGGATCTATCTGTATACCGAGGGCTTTCCGTCTACCATGAAAGAAAGCGACAAGTTCGCGTTTCGCAGCGGACGCAGCCGCGAAACCGCCTTCTCCAAAGACTACGACGAACTGTACGAACTCATGCGCAACGAAAAAGAAACCGGCGGGCATATTGTTTGGGTTGTCGGGCCTTCATTGTCCTATGACGACCGCACCCGCAAACACATGGCCGAACTTGTAAAAGAGGGCTATGTCAATGCGATGCTTGCCAGCAATTCCACCGCCGTGGTCGACCTGGCCCGCGGTTTGCCCAAGGAAGAAAATCAAACGGCGAAAAAGCGCTATTATGTCGACTCCATAATAGAATACGATACGGTACGCCGTATTCGCCTGCATGGCGGAATCGCCCAAAGCGTAGAAAAAGGCCTCGTAAAAGACGGCTACTTTAAAGCCATGGTGGAAAACAAAGTCCCGTTTGTTTTGTCGCCCTCCATTCGCGACCGCTACAATCTGGAAGAAGTCATCGACAATGTCTATGAAGCGCAGGATCAGATGCGCGCGCATACGCGCAAGGCCACCATGCTCATTTGTCTGTCGAGCGTACTGAACACGATCGCATCCGGCAATATGACGCCCTCCTATATGGAAAAAGACGGCAAGATCCGCCCCGTGCATATCTACACCGTGGACCTGCAGGAGTTTTCCGTGAACAAACTCTCCGACCGCGGTTCGCTGGAGGTGAAAAGCCTGGTAACCAATATCCACGATTTTGTGGAAAACGTGGCCACCGCCCTGGTGCATCGTTCGTAAAACCGAAGCGCGACACACAAACGACACAATACCGGTGTACCGTAACGCTATATAGAACAATGCGCCCGATGGTGAGGGCCAAAAAGGGGTTCGCCCCTTTTTTGTTTATCGTACCCACTGCAAAGAAAGGAGGCAATACCATGACGCGTTTGTTGATTGCGGATGATCAGCAGGCCATTACCAAAGTACTGGAAGCCTATGCAAAACAGGCCGGTATGCAGGCGGATATTGCCTGCGACGGAGAAGAAGCCTGGGACTTGTTTCTTCAAAGAGAATACGATGCGGTGCTGCTGGACATTATGATGCCAAAGATGGACGGTTTCACACTGAGCAAGAAAATCCGGGAAGTCTCCATGGTGCCCATTTTGCTGATTACCGCCCGCGGAGAAGACTATGACCGGATCATGGGACTCGATCTGGGCGCCGACGACTATATCGTCAAGCCGTTTTCCGCAGCGGAAGTCATGGCGCGGGTGCGGGCCGTACTGCGCCGGATTGAACCCGTCTCGCCTGCGGGCAATCAGATGATCCGAATCGGGAATCTGCTTGCCGATTACGATACCTTTGAAGCAAAAATCGACGGGTCTCCCCTTGTGCTGACCAAAAAAGAGTTTGACCTGCTCTGGATTATGGCCGAACATCCCGGCAAAGTATTCTCCCGGGACAATCTGCTGGACAGTCTGTGGGGCTGGGACTACGAAGGCGACGCCCGCACCGTGGATACCCATATTAAACGATTGCGGGCCAAATTGGGCGATCGGCCCGTAGGCTGGCGTATCGATACCGTGCGCGGCGTGGGTTACCGGCTGGAAAGGACGGACTGATATGTTCGGCAGTGCGCTGACACGAAAACTGTTTTTATCTTTTGTCGCCATATTGCTGCTTTTTGTTGTACTGGCGGGCTCGCTGACTGCGGTTTTCGGTTCCCGCGCCATACGCGACAATTATGAAAACCTGCTCCTGATGCGCGCCCGCGCCGCAGCCGATGCGCTCTCCTCCATCGATTCACCCTTTGCCAATGAATCGGAAACACCTGCCGCAGAAGAGACAGAAACAAGACGGCCGGGGCGCGGCATGCAGCGCGATGAAAACGCAAACGAACGCGGTCGCGGCCGCGGCATGCAGGGAATCCGCGGGGCGGATCTTCGCTTTCTGGATCAACTGCTGATGACCGATCTTTGGATTCTCGACCGCCAGGCCAATCAGATCACCATCGGTACCGGACGGGGCGATCTTTCCTATCGGGAGCTTGATATCGACGCACAGGCGATTGTGGACCGGGTTTTTTCCGGTGAGGAAGTGCTCTCCCGGCAGTTCTCCTCCTTTTTCGGCGATACCTCCATCACCGCAGGAATCCCCCTGCGGGATGACAGCGGGGAAGTATCCGCAGCCCTTCTGCTGCATGACCGCGTGGAAGGCATGGACGCCTTTTTGTCCGATACGGCGCTGGTGCTGATGGTAACCACGCTTATTGCGATCGGTCTCGTGCTCATTTTGAGCGCGCTGTTTGCCCGCCGTTTTTCGCGCCCGCTCTTGCAAATGAGCGAGATCACGCGGAGACTGGCCCGCGGAGAAACGGGGATTTCCACCGGTATCGCACAAAACGACGAAGTAGGCGCCCTGGCCGAAGACATCGACATGCTGTCTGTCCGTTTGAAAGAAGCCCGGGAAAAAGAAGCGGGACTGGAAGCTTTGCGGCGCGATTTCAGCACAAAACTGTCGCACGAATTAAAAACGCCGGTCGCTGTGATGCGCAGTTCTTTGGAAGCGCTAAAAGACGGCATCATTACAGACCCGGCAGAGATTCAGGCCAGTTACGATGTCCTTTGCACAGAAAGCCGCCAGCTGGACCGACTGATCGCCGATTTGCTGGAACTGACCGCTTTGCAAAATCCCCGGTATCCCTTAAATAAAGAAAGCCTGGATATTATCCCGGTGATACAGGACGCCATCCGTTCGCAACGGATCCACGCAAAGGAAAAAAATATCCGAACCGAGTGGACCGCAGAGGATACAAGTCTGCCTTTTTCCGGCGACTACGGCCGTCTCCGGCAGATGTTTGTCACCGTCTTGGACAATGCCGTGAAATACAGTCCCGAAGGCGCCTGCATCCGGGTGGAACAGGGGCGTACAAACGGGCAGGTCTATATCCGCATCACAAACCCCGCGCCCCGGATGGAGAAGCAAATGCTCGACCGTTTGTTTACGCAGTTTTATCGCGCTTCCGATACAGGCAGCGGTTTCGGTCTGGGGCTTTCCATCGCCCGCGAGATCGCCAACCGGCACGATATCGGAATTACTGTGACAAGCGAAGAAAAAACCGGTTTCCGGTTCACCTTTCTCTTCCCCGAATCAGATACGCGTCCTTTTATCTCTTGACATTCATGCGGTGACCCGATAAACTGAAACTGCATTGATGAGGACGAGTATGTTATCCCTCTGTGCAGCAGAGAACGGGATCCACCGGCTGAAAGATCCCCGCACACGCATAACAGAAAACCGCCTCGGAGCCCCGCTCAGAAACTGACAGTATGAAGCGGCGCTGACCCCGTTACGGTCTTACCAACACAGAAACAGGTGGAAACGAGCTATGGCGCTCGTCCTTTTTGGACGGGCGTTTTTATATTGGAGGAAAGATGAAAACCATCGTAGCAAAATTCGGCGGCAGTTCTTTGTCCGACGCCGAACAATTCAAAAAAGTGAAGCAGATCATACTGGAAGACAAAGCGCGCCGGTATATCGTGGTATCGGCCCCCGGCAAACGCCACCGGGGCGATTCCAAAGTAACCGATATACTCTATATGTGTCAGCAACTGGCGTCGCATCATATGCGCTTTGATGAAATTTTCGACCTGGTACGCGCCCGCTACACATCCATTGTGGAGGAACTGGCACTCTCGCTCGATATCGATAGCATACTGCAGGAAGTCTACACCGCTATCGCAGACGGTGCCTCCCGGGCCTTTTGTGCGAGTCGCGGCGAATATATGAACGCGTTACTTCTGGCGGATTATTTGGGTTTTCCTTTTGTGGACGCAAAAGAACTGATTCATTTTGAACGCGCAGACCGTTTGCAGGACGAACGCACGCGCATGGCCATCACGGAAAAACTCCGTCCTTTGGATTGCGCGGTGATTCCCGGTTTTTACGGAAGCGGGGCAACCGAGCCGATTCTGTGTTTTTCCCGCGGCGGTTCCGATGTAACCGGCGCCATTTTAGCCGATGCACTGCACGCCGATCTCTACGAAAACTGGACCGATGTCTCCGGTTTTTTGGCGGCCGATCCGTCCATCGTGCCCGAGGCCGTTCCCATGGAGCAGATCACCTTTACCGAACTCCGCGAACTATCCTATATGGGTGCCAGCGTGATGCACGAAGAGGCTATCTTCCCGCTCCGGCGCTTAGGGATTCCCGTGCGCATCCGTAATACCGACGAACCGAACGCTTTCGGAACCCTGATTACCCCGGATGATACCGCGGCCGACCGCACGGGTTTGATTACCGGTCTGGCCGGAAAAAAAGATTTCTCCGTCTTTACTATCAACAAATTGCGCATGGCGGAAGATGCCTCTTTCTTTCGCAAGCTGCTCTCGGTTTTTGAATCCAATGATGTGCCCGTTGCCCATATGCCGTCGGCGATCGATTCGATTTCGATCATTGCAGAAGACCGCTATATCAACGGAAAAGCCAAACGGATTGCCGAGGAAATCCGCATTTACTGTGCACCGGATTCCGTGGAAATCACACATGGTCTGGCGATGATTGCCGTGGTCGGACGTGGTATGATACATACGAAAGGAATCTCTGCCCGTATTTTTACCGCGCTGGCAGACAATGATATCAATATCCGCGTGATCACCCAGGGCAGTTCGGAGATCAATATTATTATCGGCGTGGAAAACAAAGACTTTGAACCGGCCATTGCTGCCATCTACTACGCTTTTGATGAAAGGATGAGAATATGAAAGAATGGAAAATAGCCGTTGTCGGCGCAACGGGACTGGTCGGACAGACCATACTGTCCATTATGGAAGAGCGAAACTTTCCGGTCAGCTTGCTGATCCCCTTGGCATCGGAACGCTCCGCCGGCACCAATGTACTGTTTCGCGAACGGAAAATCCCCGTAGAACCCGTCAGCGATGAAGCCCTCGCAAAAGCGGATATCGCGTTTTTTGCCGCAGGCGGCGCGGTCAGTAAAGCGTATGCCGAAAAAGCTTCCCAATCCGGCGTTATCTGTATCGACAACTCCAGCGAGTTTCGCATGGAAAAAGAGGTCCCGCTGCTTGTCCCTGAAGTCAACGCGTCCGCCTGGCAGGGAGAGGATCTGATCGCCAATCCGAATTGCTCTACGATACAGTGCATGCTGCCGCTGGCTGCGCTGAAACCCTTCGGGATCCGGCGGATTGCTTTTGCCACGTATCAGTCGGTATCGGGGTCCGGTCTGGGCGGTTTGCAGGATCTGGAAGCCGGCACAAACAAAACCTATACCCTGCAGATTCAAAACAATGTCCTGCCGCAGATCGATGTTCTGTTGGACAATGGCTACACAAAAGAAGAAATGAAAATGGTGAACGAAACCAGAAAGATCCTGGATCTGCCCGACACGCCCATATCGGCCACCGCCGTGCGGGTTCCGGTGAAATACGGTCACAGCATCGTCGTGCAGGCGGAACTGGAACAGCCGTTTGCCAAAGAAGCCATCCAGGACGCGCTCGCCTCTTTCCCGGGAATAAAAGTCATGCAGGATCCGGACTATCCCACCCCGCGCATGGCCGAAGGGTCAGACACCGTGTATGTCGGCCGGATCCGCAAGGATATCGGGCTCGACAACGGCGTTACCTTCTGGGTCGTGGCAGATAATGTCCGAAAAGGGGCCGCCACCAACGCCGTGCAGATCGGTGAAATGATTGTAGAGGCAAAAGATGATTAAACTGTGTTTATTGGGATTCGGCACGGTGGGACAAGGAGTTTTTCGCATTCTGCAGGAAAACAAAACTTTGTCCGAACGCTTTGCCGTTTCGTCCATACTGGTGCGCGATACGAACAAAGTCCGGGAAGTCCACGCGGATCCCGCCCTTTTGACAGATGACAAAAAAGAAGTCTTCAGCGATCCAGCGATCGACTGCTTTGTGGAGCTCACCGGTGAAGTAGACGGTATCAAAGACGATATCGTACATGCCTTGCAAAACGGAAAGCATGTGGTAACCGCCAATAAGGCGCTGATCTCCGCTGCTTTGGAAGAGCTGGAAGAAGCAGCCGATAAGGGCGGGGCTTCCTTGCGTTACGAAGCGGCGGTAGCCGGTGCTGTGCCGGTGGTAAAAGCCGTGACAGACCTTTCCCGCGTGCATCCGGCCAATGAAATACAGGGCATATTAAACGGAACCTGCAACTTCATCCTGTCCAGGATGGAAGCCGGAGAAAGCTATGAAACCGCGCTCAAAGAAGCGCAGCAACTGGGCTTTGCTGAAGCGGACCCTTCCGCCGATGTTGACGGCTACGATACACAAAGAAAACTGCGCATTCTTGCCACACTGGGCTTTGGCGCATCCGTTACGGAAGAAGATATTCCCTGCCGGGGCATAGCCGAACTGGAAGCGGCCGATCTCGCCATACTGAAAAAATACGGACGCAAAGTCAAACTGATGGGTATCGCCAAAAGAAAAGACCGCCGTTTTACCGCGCAGGTCTGCCCTGTCTGTGTTCCCCATGAAGATGCCTTTTCGCAGGTAGACGGCTCGTATAATCGGGTACAGATAGAAGCCGACTACCCGGGCACGCTTTCCTGGACCGGGCCGGGCGCCGGCATGTTGCCGACCGCCCATGCGGTATGGAACGATATACTGGACGCTTTTGCCCACGCGCCGGTATCCGCCCCGCCGCGGACAAGCCTGGTCAATGCAAACGAAACCGCTGTAAACACCTATTATCTGCGCGCCAAAAAGCCCGTGGAAAAGCTGTTTCCGGATATCCCCCGGCGTTCGCTGGGCGATGCACGCATTGTTGGCCCTGTACGTGCCGATACCTGGGCTGAAATCTGTAGCCGATTGGAAGAGCCCCGCTGGGCTTTGTGGATCGACGAAGAATAAAAAAATGACCCCCTTTACAGGGGGTTACAGACCGCAGACAAACCCTGAATCGAATCAGGGTTTGTCTTTTTGTGTAGATGTTTTTGTCTTCTTGAAAAGAAAGCGAGCCGTTTCTCTGGACTTTTGTCCGCAGAGCGGTGGATTATTGGCCCGA
>JAAYQA010000057.1 GCA_012519495.1 Tissierellia bacterium
CTGTTCCTGTGTACTTTGTGATGGTACCGGTGTCTGCTTGAAAGGTAAAGTCGGTCACGTCTTGTGCGAAACTTTGTACCGGTAATGCCAATACCATCATCAGCGCAAGGAATAGCGCGGTGATTCTTTTCTTATTCATTTTGGCCCCCTTCTTTTTATCGTGTTCCTGCCGTTTGCACGGGCAAAGGGGTGCTTGGTCATCGATCTTTCTCCTGCAAGCGGAGCGATTGCACAAATTTCAGCGTATGGGCCGGGGTATCGGCCGGTAGGGCGATGAGGTCTTCTACCGTGTCCACGTCGCGCAGCCTTTCAATGGATCCGATGGTTTGCCCCAGCTTTTCGCCTGCGGTGCGGGTCCGGTCCCATACGGTTTCGTTTCCCCAGGTACGCAAGCGAAACAGCGTTTTTCTGGGAGACGTTTTGGATGCGATCAGATAGTAGCCGCCGTCTTCTGTGGGTCCTAAAACCAAATCGTTTTCTTCCAATCGGATAAATGCGTCTTCCACGTGTCTGCGTGTTAAGGCGGGGATATCGGATCCGGCGAGGGCGACTTTTTTGTACCCTTTGGCAAACAGGAATTCCATCGCGTGCAGCATACGGCCGCCCAGATCCCCTTCTGTTTGAGAAAAGGTATTGGTAAAACCATAGGGCAGGATATGACGGATGCGGTCCAGTTCGTCTTTAGGCGTATACGCCAGCCAGAAGGCAAAGGATTTGGGCAGGCTGAATTCTTTGATCAGATCCGCCAGCAGGCAAAAAGACAGCGCTTCACTTTGCCGCGGCGTAAGATCCGGCTGCAGGCGTGTTTTGGAAAAACCGGCCTTCGGGATTTTGGTAAACAAGACAAATGCGTTCATTATCGGATCTCCTTATAGGCCTGTGCGAGCCGTTCGGGGGATACACCCAAAAGATAGCGCAACTTGAGCAGATGCATGCGCAAAAGCGTGCGCAAAACGCCCCCTTCCTGAAAGCGCCGGGCAGAGGTTCCGATCCGCTCCGGTAACAGGCTCATGACGCCTTCTTTGTGTGCCCGAACCGACAAATCCCAGTCTTCCATGATGGGGATTTCTTTAAAACCGTTCATCTGCAAAAACCGGTCGCGGCGCATAAAAAGCCCCTGATCACCGAACATCAGCTGCAGATAGCGGGCGCGGCGATTGGACAGCCGGGCAATCCACCAGAGATTGAATCCTTTGGCATCATGAAAATATACAGAGAAGCATCCGCCGATACAGCCTGCATCTACCGCCCGGTTTATGGCCGTCAGGCTGTTCGGATCGACGACGGAGTCGCTGTGGACAAACCACAGGATATCCCCTTTGGCATATCTTGCTGCGGCGTTCATTTGCCGCGCGCGCCCTTTGGCGGTACGCAGCAAAACGCCCTCTTCTTCGGCGATGGCACGCGTGCTGTCGGTGCTGCCTCCGTCGGCTACCAGAATCTCTTTTTCTCCGGGTAGGGCACGCAGATGTCTAATGGTATCCCGAATGGTGCGTTCTTCGTTGTATACCGGCACAATAATGGATATCATTGGTCGTTCTCCTTCAGGGTCTGTCTTTTATCCAGTATGCGTTTGGCCAGAGTAAATACCACCGTAAGCAGGATAAGAAGCACCACCGCAAAAACAAATTCCGGACTCCTTATGTCGTGTACCTTGTCGCCTAAATTGGTGTATACCAGTATGCCCGGCATGGAACCCACAAGTGTAGCCAGAGCAAATTCTTTCCAGTCAACCCCGGCGAGACCGGCGCTGTAGCTGACGACCTTAAACGGAAACAAAGGCACCAGCCTGAGAATAAGGATCAGAAAGAACCCGCGCCGACCCGATGTCATATCGACCAGATTATCGGTGCGAATCAGCTTTTTTACCACACCATGGCCCAGCCAACGTGCAATAAAATACGCCAGCATACCGCCCAGCAAAGATCCGATGGATGTAAGAACCGTCCCTTTTGCCAGTCCGAAGACCATGCCTCCTGCCATAACAAGAACCGAATCAGGAAACAGGAGCAACGGAAGGAGCGTCAGCAGCAAAACATAGCCGATCACGCCCCAGTGCCCCGCCGCACGCAGGCGCGCAGAGATCGCCTCCGGTGTGAGCTGCGAGATATCGGCGTTTCGGTATACATATACCGAGCCTGCCACCAGGGCGAGCAAAAGCAGGACGCGAACGATTTTCTGTTTTCTATTCATGCGGCTTTTTGCCCATATTTCTTGCTCCGATCCGGTTTTTCCATGCGGCAAGAAGACCCTGATTCGTCCGGACCGCACCGTCTCCAAACAGTAAGTCCAGAAGATGAACGGCGGGACGTCCGTTTTCTGTCAGGGTGGCTGCACATTCTCGGCAATAGGTGAGATAGGTGCCGTCTCCTCCTTCTTCCGCCCGGCGCGCCACATGCTTCTTGTGAATAGCGGGTGCTGTCATCTTTACCATTCCACCCGTACCGCAACACAGGGTTCGCGCACCGGAAAAGGAGAGTTCTTCCGTCTTCAGCCCGAGCTCTTTTGCCAGGGCCCGCACTGCCTCCTGCATGGGCTTTTCATTGCGGGTCGGACAGGGGTCGTGCACCGCAACGCATCCGCCATCACGATAGGCGTTTTTCTTCTTTGCAGGCAGGCCCGTTTCTGCCAGCACTTCATACACCGAACGGATCTCTATGTCTTTTACATGCCTGCGAAACGACATATAGCAATTGGAACAGGCCGTAAGGATGGTTTTCACGCCGGCTGCCCGGAAGTCTCTCTGTAATTGCGCCGCATAGTCGAAAAACTTTTCTGCATCGCCCAGGTATTCTGTCGGTTTAAAGCAGCAGCGATTCGTTATGCCCAGCCCTTTGACGGATTTTTGCAGATAAGCATAGGTTTTTTCTACAATCTCCGGACTTTGTGCCAAAAGCGCACAACCCGGAAAAAAGAGCGTCTCCGTTTCGGGAATTTTCGATGCGATCAGTGGCGATGCACTGAGGGTCTGATGCATGCGCACGCCGCCGACACGCAGCTCTTTGGGCAGCTTCCCGTCAAAATGACGCACGGATTCCTGCCGCAAACGAAAAAACACATCCCGAAAGCTGACGTCTTTGGGGCAAACGCGCGTACAATACCCGCAAAGCAGGCAGGTATAGGGCATGCGCATAGGAAAATCGCCCCGGGATAATTCGCCCAGGAGCATTTTCGGATTTTCGCACCATTCTTCCAGCATGGGACAGCCTTTCATGCAGGCCTTGCAGCCGATGCACCCGGCTTCTTCCTTTTCAATGAAAGAGCGAACCTCCTCTTGCATCGGAAAACGAGTCATTTCTTTTCCTTCTTTTTCTGCCGTTCCGTCCAGATGATACGAGCAAACCAGCCGGCAGCCACCACACCAAATAGGATCAACAGCCCCCGCACCCACGTCGAAGGATCGGTAGACTGCGCGGCTGCGTAGGAGTAGACAACCGTCGCCGGCAATTGACCCAGTCCCGTTGCGATAAAAAAGTCGCGGAAGCTCATTGCCGTCAGCCCCGCCGCATAGCTGATGGGATCAAAAGGCACAAACGGGAGCAGACGCGCCACGAGAATAGCGTTCTTCCCGTATTTTTCGAAAAATACATCCACTTCGTCCAGTCCTTTGCCGGTCACAAACTTTTCTGCTACACCTCTTCCGTACACGCGGGAAATGAAGAAGCAGAGCGCAGCACCCGCCATAGCAGAAGTCCACGAAAGAATCGCGCCGCGCCACCAGCCCCAGACCATGGCATTGGCAAAGGTGATGAAGAAGGCGGGAATCGGCGCCGCTACCGACTGCAGCACCATCATCAGAAACGATATAGCTACCGCCCATGCGCCAAAGGACAAAATGTAGGCACGCACCTGTTCGACACTTTCAAAAGCGCCCAGCATACTCCGAAGCCCCTCATTCAGCGGAGGAACAAAAAGAAAGGCCAAGACCACCGCAATGAGAGCGCCGATCTTTATCAGCGTGGACCGTTTTAGTTTCATAGAATCTCCTTTCGATAAAAAAGGGCAGACGGAATGCTCCGCTTGCCCGTATTTTGCCGCTTCGTGCGATAGGATC
>JAAYQA010000058.1 GCA_012519495.1 Tissierellia bacterium
AATGCCGGTGCCGGTTTCTTTTACGATAATCGGCACGGGAATAGCGTCGCGTATTTTGCGCATGCGATCCAAAACGCCGGAGAAGTTCCGGTCGCCTTCTTTCATTACCAGTTCCTGTGCCACATTCAGATGGATCTGCAATGCATCGGCCTGCACCATGTCGATCGCGCGCAGGGCGTCCTGCGGTGTGGCGTTGGCGTTTAAGTTTGCCAGCACAAGGCCCTCGCCCATTTCTTCGCGCACCACGCGAAAAGAGCGTTCCGCTTCTTCTCCGTTTTCCAGCGCAATCGTCTGGGAACCCACCGCCATGGGTATTTCATAGGTGCGGGCCATGTCGGCCAGCTGCCGGTTGATCTCCATGGCAAACTCCCCGCCGCCGGTCATGGCGTTGATCATCAGCGGGTAGGCTATTTTTTTGCCTAAAAATTCGGTCGATGTGTCGATTTCGTCCAGGGCCAATAAAGGCAGTGCGTTATGTTCGATATAAATATCGGAAAATAACGGATTGCCTTCGTGTCCGGTTCGAAGATAGTTTTCCAGATGTTCTTTTTTTCGTTCTGCTCTCATACGTCCACCCCTTAGTTGTATGTAAGTATACCCGGAGGTGCCAAGTTTTACTATGTATAACCGGGCCGCTTACAGGGGGCCCGGTTCTATTATACTCTATTTTCCTTCCACTTTGCTTTTTTTCTGCTTGCGGACGGATTCTTTCACATTGTCGCGGGCCTGGGAAAGCATCAGGCGAATGCGGTTCACCTGATTGACCTCCGATGCGCCCGGGTCGTAGTCGATCGGGATGATATTGGCTTTGGGATACGCGCTGCGAATGGCTTTGATAACGCCCTTGCCGGTAATGTGATTGGGCAGGCAGCCAAACGGCTGCACGCAGACGATGTTTTCTGCGCCCATGTGAATCAGTTCGACCATTTCCGCGGTCAGAAGCCAGCCTTCGCCGTATTGATTCCCGAGCGATACGAATTCCTGTGCGTAAGTTTCTAATTTTTCGATCTGGAGCGGTGCGTCGAACCGGCTGTTTTCCAATGCCTCCCGGATAATCCCGCGATAGTGTTCAATGTATTTGATCCCTAAGTCTGCGGCCAGTTTCATGCCGTAGCCTTTGGAGAGCAGGCGCCATTTGTGTGTCGCATTCCGGAAGCTGTACATGAAAAAGTCGGTCAGATCCGGCACGAGCACTTCCGCACCCTCTTCTTCCAGCGTGCGCTGCAGATGATTGTTGGCTTCCGGCAGGAACTTCACGAGAATTTCTCCGACGATACCCACGCGGGGTTTCTTTTCGCCGGTGGTTTCCAGCCGTTCAAATTCATTGACAATGGCTTTTACATTGCGCTTGAAGTCTGCCATTTTGTGGTGGCGCACGTCTTTTTTCACTTTTTGTATCCAGCGGCGTTTCAGGATTTCTGTGGATCCCTTGATTTTCTCATACGGCCGGGTTTCATTGGACACGCGCACGATCAGATCGCCGTACAAAAGGGAAATAACCGCTTTGTGCAGGCCCTTCAGACTGATGGAAAAACCGGGCGAACTTTCAATACCCTGGGCCGACAGCGCCACCACCGGAATTTGCGGATAACCGGCTTCCGCCACGGCTTTTCGGATAAAGCCCACATAGTTGGACGCGCGGCACGCACCGCCGGTCTGGGTCATCACCAGGGCGATCTTGTTCACATCGTATTTGCCGGACTTGACGGCATGCATCAGCTGGCCTACCACGGTAATCGACGGATAACAGGCGTC
>JAAYQA010000059.1 GCA_012519495.1 Tissierellia bacterium
CCAAATCATCAAAACCTTCCGGCTTCTCATCTTTCAGCATATACGCGTAATTGATCCGTACGGCATCGGTGTCCACATCCTTTGTGGCCGCCATAAACAGCCCGATCATCGTCGCAAAAATCAGAATCGGCAGCGCAAAGCTCCAGGGTTTTGCCTTTACAATCCGGAAATAGGTCTTAAACGTATTCATACTGATTCCTCCTCGTCAAAAACCACACGATGCCCAAAAACACCAGCGTCATGGCGCCCATGATCAAAAGATTCTCGCGAAACACCGTCAGATCCTCAAAATAATACAAAGAGGAAAAGGTATTGGTAATCAGACTCGACGGATTGATCTTGTGTACAATCGGCACATACAGAGTAATCAGCTGCTTTACGTCCAAAGACATCATTCCGGCCAGAAAACTGGAGAAAACATACAGGCCGATCCCCACATTCATGCGGACATCCAAAGAACCCTTCACCAAAAGCCCGATCACCATGCCGATCGACAACCCGAACAGGGAGCCCACCACAATGGTTGCAAGCACCGCGGGGATATTCTCGCCAAAGGGGATCCCCAGAACAAAATTGATATACAAAAGCGCCACACCCGCATACAAAAGATTGAAAAGCAGACTGGCTACCGTAAACGGAATCAGAAAGGTCCGTTTATTGTGCGGCGCAATGCCCAGGCGCTTGCCCATCGACGACGACTGCGCCTCCGTCTCATACACATTCACAACCCCCAGGGTGATAGCCCCCAGACAAACCATAGCCAAAACCGTGTAGAAAAAGTTCGTCATCAGGAGCTTGCTGTCCTCGCCGCTATCGGTAAAAATCGACGTCGGACTGGCCACCTCTTCCACAATGGCCGCGGGGTCTGCGGTCGGGTCGGTCTGCATAATCTCACCCACCGCCTGCATGGCACGGTCCACACTGATCAGAATCGAACTCAGCGTCTCCGCATCGACTCCGCGTTTTTGGGCAACAATCACCGGCGGGCTTTCATCCGGCACATACATCCTCAGCGTGCCGTCCGCCACGGCCTGCCGCGGGTCGGCTTTTTCTTCCAGCGTATACATTTTCACGCCTTCAAACTCCACATCTTTCAGGACATCGGCCACAAGCGCATTGTCCGCCTGTATCGGCAGCGCCTCCAACGGATCCGGATACATAATGGACGACATCGCCAGATACAAAAACGTGCTGAGTGCCAGCGGAAAAACGAGATTCCAAAAAAGAATCTGCCACACGCGCAGCGTACCGATCAGCCGGTACTTGAACAATTGCCTAAACATGGTCGCGCAGCTCCCTTCCGGTAATCTCCAAAAACACATCGTTCAAAGAACCCGACTCGATAAACATCTCCCCGTAGCCGATATCGTGATCTTCCAGAAGATTCAGAAAATGCAGCACCTTGGCATCCTTGTCCAGCATGACATCCAGCGTACCTTCTTTGTAATCATACTGCTGCACCAGGCGATTGCCGCGCAGAAGCTCCTGCTCCTCCGCCGACAGGCTCATATCCTGAATCCGCACCTTGTCGCCGATCCCTACCGACTTTTTCAGCTCCTCATTGGAACCGGTAATCAGCGCGCGGCCCTTGTCCATAATCGTAATCGTATTGCAAAGCTGCTCCACTTCTTCCATATAATGCGTCGTGTAGATGATTGTGGCGCCTTCCTCGTTCAGCCGCTTGATCCCTTCCAGAATATTGTTGCGGCTCTGCGGGTCGACCGCCACCGTCGGTTCGTCAAAAAAGATCAACTCCGGCTTGTGCGCAATCCCGCAGGCAATGTTCAGCCGGCGCTTCAAACCGCCGGACAGCTTCTGCGGGCGGAACTTGCGGAACTTCTCCAGCCCCACAAAGTCGATCGCCTCCTGCACCAGACGCTTGCGCTCGTTTTTGTCCTTTATATACAGCCCGCAAAAGTAGTCCACATTTTCCCCTACCGTCAGCTCATCGGCCACAGAAACCTCCTGCGGCACAAAGCCCACGCGCGCCTTTAAGTCATAGCGGTTCGGCTTCATCGGCTCGCCGAACAGATTCACTTCGCCTTTTTCAAACTTCAGAAGGGCCAGCATACTATGAATCGCCGTGCTCTTGCCGGATCCGTTCGGCCCCAAAAGACCGTATACGTCCCCTTTCTGAATCTCCAGATCAAAATGGTCCAAAGCAACCAATTCATTGTATCGTTTCACAACCTGTTTCATTTCAACAATCACGTCATCGCCTCCCTTTCATGTCCATAGTGTATAAGAAGCGCCCGTCATCCCGTAAGTGTCATCCCGCACAAAAAGACCATGACATTTGTCATAAGATCATTGCGCCAACGGGGCCACCGGTACACGTAGTGGCCGGCCACATCCACATGCGGCGCAAGCCGCATATATCGCACCAAGTGCGAGCGGAGCGACGCGCAAGGTATATCGCATTCGCGCAGCGAATATATCGCCGGCCGAAGGCCGATATCGTTGCCCCGAATGCGCCCCCGGCCAATCCGCGTTGTTTGGCAGACGTTTGGCGCGGGGCCGATATGGAATGCGGCCCCTACGATTGCCGCTATACATGCGCTCTCGCTGCAACAAATCTCTTGGTTTTTGTTATACTGGGGGAAAGAGGTGTTTCTATGCGTAAATGGTTGCCGCTTTTGTCTATCTTTCTGCTAATCACACCGCCATACATTGTGCGCACGGCCAACGCGTACTATGTGGTGGATCTTTTGATGGCCATTTTGCTTGCCGTACTGCTGCGGGAATTCACCGACCACAGGCTGCGCATCGGGCTGTTGAGCGTGTGCCTTCTGGTGTGTTTTTTTCACACCGACGCACTTTTACTGTCTCCTTTCGTCTTTGCGGCGGGCTTTTCCGAAAACGATCCCGCACCGCCTGTCGTTTTTGCCGTCGCCTGTATGCTTTTGGTCGCCTATCACTACAATATCCCGGATACCTATCTGCTCTTTATCCTCTTTTTACTCGCCTTTGTGATCCGCTACGGCACAGAAAAGCTCCTGGCGGCGCAGGCGCGCTATCACGCCCTGTACAACGACATGCAGGAAACCCGCCTCCGGCTGGAACACGCATTGTCCCGCACGGCGGAAAGCAAGCAGCGCGAAGTGGAACTGGCGCTTCTAACCGAACGCAATCGCATGACCCGCGACATGCACGACGGCCTGGGTCATATCCTCTCCCGCTCCATCCTGCAGATCGGCGCACTGGAAACCCTCGCACACGAACCGGCCAAGTCCCGGTTGGGGCCGATCCGCCGCTCACTGGAAGATGCCATGTACGAACTGCGCGCCAATCTGCATAATCTGAAAGAAGAAAACTTCAACCTCCGGCAGGAAGTGGAAAAGCTCCTTGCAGAATTCACCTACTGCCGCACCGCCCTCACCTACACGATCCAAACGCCCCTTTCCCTGGACGCCTCCTACTCCATCCTCGCCATTTTGCAGGAAGCGCTCAGCAATATCATCAAACATTCCGACGCGGACTTTGTACAGATCAAATGCCTGGAAACCAAAGACCGCGTGTTTATCACCATCGCCGACAACGGCACCCGCACCGAAATCCGAAGCTTCGGCATCGGGCTGGGTTCCATCCGCGAACGCGCCCGTTCCATGGGCGGCCGGACCGAATTCACCACCCAAAACGGCTTTGCCGTCCGCGTATTCATCCCCAAGGAGGCCATTCATGCGACTGCTCGTCATTGACGACGACCCCTTAATCGTAATCGCCCTGACCACCATACTCGAACAGGAAGAAGACATCACCGTCGTGGCCACCGGTCACAGCTACGAAGACGCCGTCCGCCTGTACGAAGAACACCGCCCCGATTTGTGCCTGTTTGATATCCGCATGGGCGAAAAAACCGGGATCGACGCCGCGCGCACAATAAAAGAGGCGCACAAAGGCGCCCCCATACTGTTTCTAACCACATTTTTAGACGATACCTACATTAGCGACGCCCTGCAGATCGGCAGTCGCGGCTATATCCTCAAGCAGGACTTTACCACCATCGTGCCCGCCGTCCGCGCAGCCCACGCCGGCCAGACCGTGTTCGGGGCCGATGTCATGCAAAAAATCCCGTCATTGGATGCAAGCGCCCCCCGCTGGGACGAATACGATCTCACCGACAAAGAACAGGAAGTATTTGCGCTCGTCGCCGAAGGATACAGCAATCGGGAAATTGCCAAAAGCCTGTATTTAAGTGAAGGCACCGTCCGCAATTATATTTCCCGCCTGTTAGAAAAACTGAACCTCCGCGACCGCACCCAGTTAGCCATCCGGTATTTGAAGGGGTAATGGGCGCCCCGGTCCATCCGCGTTGTTTGGCAGACGTTTGGCGCGGGGGCCGATATGGAATCGGCCACTACAATTGCCGGTACGTATCAATAAACTTCCGCAACACATGCGGGGCACGCCGCAGGCGTATTTCATTGCGCCGCAGGCGCCTCCCCTTGTAGCCAGCTTACGGCGACGGCGACTAATCCGGCGGCGCTTTTGGCTAAATTGCTCTCGTCGAAAACCACATTGGGATTGTGCACGGGGTATTCGTCCGGGCCGCCGGTTCCTACCATTACAAACATGGCGGGCACACGTGCGGCTACATAGGAAAAGTCTTCCGATCCGGTCAGCGGCGTACCCGTGTTGATCACGTTCTCTGCGCTGAACACTTCGGCCAGCGCCTTTTCCGCCACATCCACAACCCCGTCGTCGTTCACAATCGACGGCGTCGGTATCCACTTAATTTCTCCTTTGGCGGCAAAACTCATCGGCACATTCTCTACCAGCGCGTTGATCCGCTCCACAAAGCGGTCGCGCACGGCTTTGTCAAAACTGCGGATCGTGCCGCGCAAAACGGCCGTATCCGGCACAATATTGGGGGCCGTACCGCCACCCATCTCCCCGATCGTGCAGACGATATTGTCAAACATGCTCGCTTCTCGCGCCGCCAAAGAAGTAATCATCAGATACAGATGCGCCGCAATCTGCAGCGGGTCTACCCCCTTGTCGGGCATGGAACCGTGCGTAGCCTTGCCTTTTATCTCAATAAAAAACGTATCCATTGCAGCCGACGCCACGCCCCGCGTGTAGTCTACCGTGCCGCGTTCCAGGGTCGACATCACATGCATCGCAAATGCCGCGTCCACCTTGGGGTTTTCCAAAAGCCCGTGTTCGATCATGGACTTGGCGCCTTCCACGGTTTCTTCCGCCGGCTGAAACATCAGCTTCACCCGGCCGGGCAGCTCGGCTTCAATCTCTTTCAGAATCCGGGCCGCGCCCAAAAGCTGGGCCGTATGCATATCATGCCCGCACAGATGCGCGTTCTCCGTCTGCGAACGATACGGCACATCGGCCAGTTCCTCGCCGGGCAGCGCGTCCATATCCGCGCGCAGAAGAAATGTCTTTTCGCCCTGACCGGCCACAACCACCAGACCCCCCGGTCCGCAGTCCGCTACATCATAGCCCATCTGCGTCAGCTGTTCACGCACAAAAGCCGTTGTCTTGGGCAGATCCAAGCCTAATTCCGGCATCTGATGCAGTGTGCGCCGGTTTTGTATAATCTCCTCTTCAATCCGTTTGGCTATGTCCACAATTTTCTCAATCATTCCCATGACTCCTTTTCTTGTTCCCTTCGTGCAGAAAACTCCGCACCAATTTCCACGCAACAAACAACAGGGCTACCCAAAGCACAAACACCACGGCCAGCAGCGCATAGCTTTGCAGCAGCACGCGCCGGTCGGGTCCTTCCTCTGCGGTTTCCGTTGCGGCTTCGGTGGTTTCGGTGGTTTCGGTTGCGGGCATTGGCTCCTCTGCGGGTTCATTTGTTTCCGGCGTTTCTGCCACCTTTTCCGGCGCGTTCACCCGCTTTGCATTCACCAGCAAACGTTCCGTATTCACCATATAGGGTGTACAGGTCAAAAGCGTCAGCGTGTCCTGTCCGGGTACCGCCGCCAGCTTCTGGTATTCCGACGGCTGGATCACCTCGGTATCATACACCTCATATTCCAGTATATCCCCCAAAGCATGCACCGTAAAACGGTCGCCCGGTTCCATCTTCTCCAGATTGCGAAACATGGCCCGCGTTGTAAAGCCCCGGTGCCCGGCAATCACCGACCGCGTCCCGATGCCCCCCACAGGCAGATCCGTCCCGTCCACATGGCCCGTTCCCAAAGACAAATGGTATTCCGATGCGCCTAAATTAATCGGCAGCATCTCGTCGATCTTCGGCACAATCAGATAGCCGAACACCTCGCCGTCTTCATAGTCCAGCGGGTTGACCGTGGCGTAGTTTTTTACATCAAACGGGTCCACCGCCCCGTCGACGTTGCCGTCGAGTGAATCGTTGTAGGCATGGGCCACTTCTTTTCTGCGGGCAATCTCCTCGTGCGGGATCGCGTTCTCCCGTTCCTGAAACGACTCCATGCGCTGTGCCGCCATGCGGTGATTCAGCACAATCGAGGTTAAAGGATACAAAACAAAACCCAGACCCAGCAGAATAATCAGAAGACCGACACGGTATCGGGTTGTATTCTTTTTCATTGCGGCCTCCTTATTCGGTATTGCGTGGTTTTTTCTTGCGCAATCGGCGCACGACAATCCACAAAAGCAGCAGAATCAAAAGACTCAGCGTCACATAAAAGAGAATCTGATACATGCGCGTCTGCTCGTTTAACGCAATCTGGCGCTCCTGCACGGCCGGCACATAGTCGATCCGTTCGCCGCGCACCAAAAGCCTGTGCGAATTAATCATATACGGCGTACAGGTCAGAAGCGTTGCGTAGTCCTTGCCGTCCACCACCAAAACCGGGTCAAAATCCGACGGTTCCACCACCAGAATCTGATCCACCCGGTATGCCAGCACCGTTTCAATATTGTGAATATAAAAGCGGTCGCCCACTTCCAGCTTATCCAGATCGGAAAACAGCTTTGCAGAAGGCAGCCCGCGATGCGCCGTTATGACGGTATGCGTGTCGGGCCCACCGATGGGCAGGCTTGTGCCCTCCAGATGGCCTGCGCCTTTTTGCAGCACGTCTTCGCTCGTACCGGCATACACGGGAATATCCTCCCGTATGCGGGGAATCTCCACGTGGCCGATTTTTTCTTTTACCTCCAGCATCCGCGCGTATTCCGCCACGCCCGCTTTCATCTCCTGCGTGTAGGGGTCGCCGATACGGGAAGGATCCAGCGTTTTGTTGTACGCCTTGGCCAGTGCCACCCGCTCCAGTACCTCGGCGGAAGGCATCTGCGCGCGGGCCTCTTCAAACTCCTGCACCTGATTGCCGGCTTCGATCCGGTAATAATAGCGACTCACCAGAGGATACATCGCAATGGCCAGTCCCAAAAGAAACACCGCCGCCGACACGAGAAAATTGCGTCTACGTTTGGTCATTTTGTTCCGCCTGCTTTTTTGCTGCCGCTTTGGCCGCCCTTTTTTTGGCGCGCCGTTTCTTCATTGCATTCACGACCAGCACAAAAACCACAAACAAGAGTACCGCTAATGTAGCAAAAAACGCCCACTTGTAGAAGTACGCGGCTTCATTGTCGGCAATCAGCCGCTCTTCCACCTCGGCAATGTATTCCACCTGATGCCCCCGCACCAGCAAACGGTGCGAATTGATCATATACGGCGTGCAGGTCAGAAGCGTCACATAGTCGTGCCCGGGCTTAACCAAAAGTCTCTTTTCCCGTATTGCACGGAAAGGCCTTCGTAGCTTTCGTTCATAAAGCGGTCAAGCGGGGTGTGTGCGATCGGCCAGCCAATATGCACCCCCGGCTGTACGCCGCGTTTCAGCACAGCAGCAAACACTGCCTGATTGATCGCTTCGGTTTCCACGGCGTAGCCCAGCAGTCCGTAGCCTGTAACCCCGGCAGAGGATGTAGTCTGCAGCTGCTTTTTCACCACCGCGATAAACGTTGCCGGGTCCATGTTTTCATACACTTCGGCCGCTTCCTGTTCCTGCAGGATCTGTTGCTGCAGATGGGCGGCGCCGCGTTCGTTTCCTTCTGCTTTGTATGTATCGCGCAGCGTTTCCAAGGCCGGTGTCAGCCTTCTGTGCAACGCGGCTTTATCTTCCACATTCTGCTGATAAGCCCGCAAGGATGTTCCCACAAAAACAAGCGGCATCAAAAGCGCCAGCACACCCATGATTTTGATATCCTGCGTGCGCAAGAGTTTTTTTGCCTCCCATCGAAACACGGGAAACGGGTGCTGCGGGGCGCGTTCCCATTTTTCCATGCGCGTTTGCCGTTTGTTCTGCGATACGCGCGATGTTGGCAAAAACGCATGTTTCTGCAGCCGGGCGGCCAGCACGATACAGACCCCGCCCCAAAAAATCTGCCATAGGGGGGGGAACGAGCAGTGGAATGCGGGAGGATCTTATAAAACGGCGCGGGCGGGTCCGCAAGCCAGTCCACCTGCGCTCCCAGTAAAACCGGATACGAGAAGGTGCCGGTGCCGTCACCAAAGTAGGCAGCCAGGCCGTACAATGTCTTCCGCCAGATGCGTATCCTTTATAATCGAAAGCGCGACTTTATACATGCTTTCCGCGTATAAAACCTGCAGCTGTTCCATGATCCGCCCCGTGTCCATTCCTGCGCTTTGCCTCCCTCCTTCCTACATACCCGAGAGAGCCACGGAAACGCCCTTCAACCCCCCGAAATGGGACAAGAAAAGAAAAAGTTTTTCTTATACAACAAAAAAACGCCCGGTTCACAATGAACTGGGCGTTTTCGTTTGGTGGGCCTGGGTGGACTCGAACCACCGACCTCACGCTTATCAGGCGTGCGCTCTAACCAGCTGAGCTACAGGCCCCCGATCGGGAACTTTTCCTATTGTACAAGAATGCGGCGGGTTTGTAAAGTGTATTTCACAAAAACCTTACGCAGATTTTTCAAGAAAAAAGACCCCGTAGGGAATCTTCTTCCGTTTGTGGCAGGGGTAGCAGGATTTGAACCCACGACATTCGGTTTTGGAGACCGACGTTCTACCACTGAACTATACCCCTTGGTAAAACTGGTGCCCAGAGCCGGAATCGAACCAGCGACACGTGGATTTTCAGTCCACTGCTCTACCGACTGAGCTATCTGGGCATGGGTTGTATGGTGGGCCTTCGGGGACTTGAACCCCGGACCTGCCGGTTATGAGCCGGATGCTCTGACCAACTGAGCTAAAGGCCCGGATTGGCGGAGAAGGAGGGATTTGAACCCTCGCATCCCGTTAAGGATCTACTCCCTTAGCAGGGGAGCCTCTTCAGCCACTTGAGTACTTCTCCACGCATTGGCGGAGAGGGTGGGATTCGAACCCACGTGAGCTTGCACCCTAACGGTTTTCAAGACCGCCCCGTTATGACCGCTTCGGTACCTCTCCTGATTTGGTGATCCATCCGCGACTCGAACGCGGGACACCCTGATTAAAAGTCAGGTGCTCTACCGACTGAGCTAATGGATCGTATGGCTGGGGTGACA
>JAAYQA010000060.1 GCA_012519495.1 Tissierellia bacterium
AAGAGCGACCGTTATCGCTCTTTTTTTGCGCGATAAAAATACAAAGTTGTATAATAAGAAACTATACATATGCGTTGATTCTGCCATTTTGCTTTTATTAATCATTGCTTTCCCTCCGGGATTCTATTAAACTATGGGTAGTTGCACAAAAAAACCGGTTTGCGGGAACCCACAAACCAAACCATTTCAGCACGGAAAGAAGGCGGAGCGAGAATGAAAGGGAAAGGAAAATGGTTTTCCAGGAAAGTAGCACGCATTTTTGGCTTGCTGGCTTTTATTGCCACCGGAGGCGGTTTAATTATTGCCACGGCGGTGAATCAACAAAACTATTACAAAACAGAAATTGTGATCATATTCGGAGCATTGTTCGCCATCAGTCTGGCGGATCATTTTACCGCGTTGATCGAAAGGGACAGCGATGAAGATTAAAAAACGGCATCTCTACATATTCCTATGCGCTTTGGCGGGGGTTACCTTCACCTGGTATATCAATCATGAGATGGGCTACGGCGCGATCATCGCCAACGGTTTGGTCGGGGTGATGGCAGCCACTTTTTTGCCCAATGATCTGGCCGGGATCACCTACACTTCGTCTTTTGTCGGCATGAGTGCCCTGTCGATCATCCCCACTTTGGGGGCCGCGGTTCTGGCCAGCGTTATCGTGGCGCTGATTCTTTTATCCACGGCGGAAATTTACGCAGGTATCGGCGGCAAAGGGGGCACCACCGCCGCGCTTTCTACGTTGATCACCCGGGCGATTCTGCGCCTGTTCGGATAGGAGTGTATCATGGAAGAACTCATTATACTATTGGTTTCGGTTTTGTCGGGCATGGCAACCTATGCGGTAGCCAATATACTGAAGCGGGGCGCGGTGATTGCCTCGGCCATTGTCGTATTGTCTGCGGGTTTATTGATCCCGCACTTTTTTCCGGCTTCCGGTGCCCTTTTGGCTACGGCGGCTGCCTGTGCTTCCTATGCGGGCATGATCTCGGTGGAAAACGCGTTAAATGTGTTGGAGATGGCGGTTATTTCCCTGATGACAGGCATATTGTTTCTTGCCGCCAGCAGCGCCTATGTCGGGATCGGCGGCCGTTTGGGGACCATTGCGGCCATTGCCTGCTTTGCCTGGCTGGGGTTCAAGAAGATTTTTGTCGGGCTGGATGAATAGGGAAAACGGAGGATGCGTACATGAAAATCAGTCGAACCAAACTTATTGCTTATCTGGCTATGGTCGCCTTACTGGCCAGTTTGATTGTCAGTCTGCTGGGCTATTCCAATACAACACGCGATATCGAGCTCGTAAAAAACCGTCTGCTGACGATGCATGTGGAGAACAATATCAATCTGATGATGAAATACCTGCAGGCGTCCTACGGGAATCTGTCTGCGGGCGACGGCACCCTTTTGGACAGTACCGGAAAAACCATCGAGGGCCGTTTCACCGTTGTGGACTCGGTTATGGAAGACCTAGGCGACAAGTCGACGATCTTTGTCAAAGAAAACGATGACTTCCGGCGGGTGTCCACCAATATCATGTCCGATGATGAACGGGCGCTGGACACGTATCTGGGGCGGGATCACAACGCGTACGAAACGGTTATGCGCGGGGAGATCTATATGGGAGAAGCCGAGATCCTGGGCGACAGCTACTATACCGCGTACGAACCGATCAAAGACACCAACAACAATGTCATCGGGCTTTTGTTTGTCGGCATGCCGACCGAACAGCTGGACAATCTGATGCAGGTGCACGATGACAAAATGGGTGCGATCAATATAGCCATCATCGTATTGCGGGCCATTTCCTTAGGGGCGCTGATTATTCTGATCACGGCATCCATCCGCGAACCCCGGCGGGAACGTAAAGAGGCGGAAAACAACGCCGGACGAAGAAAGCGCACGGCAGCAAAAGAAGAATAAAGCAAGCTTAAAAAGGAAGAACCGATGCAATTTTTACAGGAAAACCCGATCATTCCGCTCTTTTTGCTCGTGCTGATCGCGACCGCATTGCATAATCTGTTTACTATATCCGGTGCGAAAAAGAAGGCGGAGAAAAAAGCGCGTGAGGCATTCGGGCAAATACCGAAAAAAAGAGAAGTTAAAGACTACATTCGCGACTATCATCAGTATGTGACAGAAGCCGAGGGCGCAACCTCTGCGGTCGACGCCATCACTTGGCAGGATCTGAATATGGACGATGTATTTGCCCGGATCAACACCTGCGCAAGTTCGGTGGGAGAAGAATATCTGTATCATCTGCTGCACGAACTGTGTTTTGATAAGAAGGAGCTTGCACAACGGGATCGTCTCATTTACCGGATGGAAGAAAACGATACGGACCGGCTTCGCCTGCAAAACGCGCTGTTAAGCATTGGCAGAAAACAGGGCGGACTGAGTTTTTATCTGTTTCATGCGGCCACCAAACGGCTGAAAAATGCCTGGACGTATACGGTGCGTGCCCTGTTGCCCTTTTTGGGCATTCCGATTGCTTTTGTGAATCCGGTATACGGCGGCACGTTTCTTATTGTGGCCGGTTTGGCCAATGTGGTGACCTATTACCGGCGCCGTCTCAAT
>JAAYQA010000061.1 GCA_012519495.1 Tissierellia bacterium
GACATTGCCCGCGGCGTGATCGCCTCGATCGTCAATAAAGTCGTCACACAAACAGCGAAACACCGCGTAGCCGGGACGCAATATTTTCTTACCGGAGGATTCTCCGTCAGTGCGTACATGGTCCAGGCGCTGGAAGATAAGCTGAAGGCACCCGTAAGTACCCATCCGCAGGCGCGTTTTGCCGGTGCCATCGGTGCAGCACTGCTGGGAAGCAAACCGAATGCAGAGAAATGAGCGGCTTGAAAAGCTGGACTACGCCCGCGAACAGGCCTATGTAACGGTTCTGGAATATGCCGCAAACGGAAAGCTGGTTGCGGGAACGCTGGGACCCGTACCGGCCGATGTGATCCGGGCTGCCGGCGGCTGGACGGTACCGCTTTTGAGTCAGGACGATACGACGCTTTCCTATTGCAATGTACCGAAACTGTGCGATCCCGCTGCAGCGACGATCGGCTATGCAAAAAGCGGAAAATGCCCGCTGATCTACGCGGCAAACCCGGTTTTGATTCATACCGGCTGTGCACACAGGATGCAGATTGCGGAATGTCTGGGGGATAAAACCATCCTTCTGTACGAAAAGGAAGACGCGGACTGGGAAGAAAAACTGTGCAGGGTGATCGGCTTTCATCCGTCGGACGCAGCGCTGCAAAAAGAGAAACAGCAAACGATCCGCCTGCATACGCTGCACAGAAAACTGCGAGATGCCGTGAAAAAAAAGAGCCTGTCTTTGGAAGACTGGGTCACTGTAACCGACGGGGTGCGTTTTTTGCCCGACCGCAAGGAACAGGAGGAAATGCTTTCTTACTTTGTGGACGAAATGAAGGCAATAAAGGGGACGGATCTTTCTATCCCGATCGGCATCAGTACCTTGTACGGCACAGATCCGGCCTTGCAGAAGGAACTGGACAAAGCGCCCTATGGCTACGACATCCGGTATGTCGGGTGTGAAGCACCGGCGGAAGAAACGGTTGACTGCGTCCCGCTGGTTATGACAAACTGCGCCTGCAGCCAGGCAAAAGGCAGCATTACCCTTGGTCAAACGGGGCCCGCATTACGGGCTCATTTGATAAATATGCTATATAAAGGAGAACAAGATGACAGTAGACAATCACAAAATGTGGAATGAACTGGACATGGATGTGGAAATGCACGATCTTCTGTGCGAAGCACTGCCCGTTGCGTTTGGCGATGTGTATTTAAGCCAGGAGAACCGTCCGGAAGGGATGGACTTTTTCAATATGGTCGTGGCAGACATCCACGGCATACGACCGGCCGAGCTCATTAAGCACCAGGAAGCCGGCGGCAAAGTCGTAGGAACCTTCTGCATTCACGTGCCGGATGAAATTGCGGTTGCAGGCGGTGCAATCTCCACGGGACTCTGCAGCGGATCGCAGTTTTGGGTGCCAGGCGGCGAGAAATATGTGCCCACGGCAACCTGCCCGCTTATTAAGGCATCGCTGGGCGCGCGTTTTGACCGTACCTGCCCGTTTTTCCGTATCGCGGATCTGTTTATCGGTGAAACCACCTGCGACGGGAAAAAGAAAGCCTGGGAAATTCTGGCAGAGGATGCACCCATGCATATAATGGATCTGCCGCAAATGAAACGGGAAAAAGACCTTCTGCACTGGCGGGATGAAATACTGGGTTACAAAGACAAAATCGAAGAGCTCACAGGCAATCAAGTAACGGAAGAATCGTTGCATGATGCCATTGTACTGATCAACAACAAAAGAAGAGCCCTGCAGCGGCTCAATGCATTCAGAAAAGAAGAAAAACTGCCCATCAGCGGCAAAGACGTTTTGCTGGTACAACAGATCGCTTTTTATGATGATCCGGCGCGTTTTGCCCAGATGACAAATGCGCTTTCCGACGAACTGGAACAGCGTGTAAAAGACGGGGTATCCGTATTCCCGGAAGGCACCAAACGCATCCTGCTTTCGGGTACGCCGCTTTCCATCCCGAACTGGAAAGTACACCATATTGTAGAAACCAGCGGCGCGGCGGTTGTCGGAGAAGAAATGTGCACCGGCTCCCGCTATTATGAAGGTCTGGTAGATGAAGAACCGACCGATATGGAAGGCATGATCAACGCACTCAACGAACGCTATATGGACATTCATTGCGCCTGCTTTACCCCCAATACTGAACGGATTGACGATATTATACGCCTGGCTAAAGAATGGAACGTCGACGGTGTGATCGATGTGAATCTCAAATTCTGCGGAATTTACGATATTGAAGGATATACCGTAGAACGCGCTTTGCAGGAAGCCGGCATACCCGTACTCGGGATCGAAACCGACTACACCGATGAAGACGCCGAGCAATTACGCACCCGTATCGGAGCCTTTATTGAAATGATCGGCGAAAAATAAGATGAAAAAAACGTGGCTGCTGTTTCACGATGTCCGGAGTGCAATGCAATTGCATACCGTTTTGCGGACCGAAGGGATGAAAATATCCATCGCTCCGACCCCCAGAGAAGCGGCAAAGTGCTGTGGCGTCAGTATCTTGCTGGCAGATGCCAAAGACACCGACCGGGCTTTGCAAATGGCGGAAGAAGCAGGAATTCAGCTGCGAGGCGTCCACACGATGGACGCAGACTTCAATCCGGGCAGGGACCGCTACTGCTGAAAAACTCCGCGCGTTTTGCGCGGGGTTTTTACGTCCATGCCCGTAGTTAAAGTTACTTTACCAAACGCAATCTATTTGTTTCAGGGCTGGAATTGGATATAATGATTCCGTACCGAAACAGAGGGGGGGAAGTCGCTTGTTCTCGAAACGATTCGCCAAGGAAATCGAAAAAGCCGTACATATTATCGAACTGATCATTGCCTGTATCATTATCATTGGCATTTTGCTGGGCCTGGTGCAGCTGCTGCGCTATTTTTTGCTCATACTGACAGCCCCGCCGGATGAATCCTACAATCTGATTCAGTCCTTTTTGGGACTGGCACTGCTATTGATCGTAGGTGCCGAGCTTATTCATATGATTCTGTATCATTCCACAGAAGCCCTGCTGGAACTCATCCTGTTTGTGATCGCAAGAAAGATGCTGATCTACTCCACCAATGTAGTCGATCTGATCTTTGGTACGATCGCCATTGCCATTATGTTTTTCACCATGAAATTCCTCGTCGGCTCAGACGGTGAATCCATGCTGAAAAACGACCGGGCGGATGAACTGTCCTCCTTAATGCATCTGCTGAAACGGCAAAAAAAGGCAGAAGAACCGAAAGAAGAAAGCCATGAACCAAGCGATAATCCATAATAAAACGAAAGGTAAAACCCTGTCTCTTATCGGCGGC
>JAAYQA010000009.1 GCA_012519495.1 Tissierellia bacterium
CGGCAGGCTTTTCAACCGGGTCCCCATGTTTTACCTGTTTTGCCGCGACGGCACTCCCGCCGCCGGTGTGGAAGCTAACGGTGTGGATCACGGGTACGGGCGGTCCAGCGGCCACTACGATCGCCGCTACAAATATAAATCATTCCGCTTCACACACGGCGAAGGCCGTGTATTTCATCCAGCACGCAAACGATTCAAGCGTTGTTTCCTTCGATTGACAGTTATAACGTCGTTTGCGTGCTGGATTTCACCGGCCGTAGGCGTATTGCATTGCGCCGTAGGCGCCTTGTGTTCTTTTTATTTTACGTTTTGGTATTTGGCGAGGATATCTTCTTCCATGTGCCGGAGCGTTTCTGTGGCTTCTTTTTCATTGTTGCCACAGCTGTACATGTAGAATTTGATTTTAGGTTCGGTGCCGGACGGGCGTACGGCATACCAGCTGCCGTCTTCGTAGTGGTATTTCAGTACATTGGAACGGCCGATGCCATAGTCGTCTTTGGTGAAGTCGTAGACTTTTTCCAGTTTGGCGCCGTTTAGGGTATCGATCGGGGTTTGGCGGAAGTCGTCCATAATGCGGGCGATCAGCTGCTGGCCGTCTGAGCCTTCTTTTACCAAAGAGATCAGCTTTTCTTTGTGATAGCCGTATTTTTCATAGAGCGCATACAGCGTATCCAGCGGCGTTTTGCCTTGTTTTTTGGCGTCGCCGGCCATTTCCGCAATCAGCATGGCGGACATAACGGCGTCTTTGTCGCGAACATAGGTGCCGTAGGAGTATCCGATGCTTTCTTCGTAGGCAAACAGGAATTCCTGCTCTCCGCCTGCTCGTTCGATTTCGTTGGCGATCGCATACAGATGTTTAAAGCCTGTGAGTGATTCGCGCATTGCAACGCCGTAGTCCGCGGCGATTTTTGTGGACAGATCACCGGTTACGATCGATTTTGCCATGACGGCCTGTTCGGGGAGGCGGTTCTGCGCTTGCAGATTGGACAGGATGTGATGCACCAGTAGCGCCCCGATCTGATTTCCGTTCAAAAAGACATAGTCGCCGTTTTTGTCTTTAACTTCCATGGCGATCCGGTCGGCGTCGGGGTCTGTGGCAATCAGGATATCGGCATCGTATTCTTTTCCAATGGTTTCTGCCAGGGCGAAGGCTTTGGGGTCTTCCGGGTTCGGATAGCCGACGCTGGTGAAGTCGGGATCCGGAAGCTCCTGTTCTTTTACGATGTGTACATTGGAAAAGCCGCGGCGTTTTAAGATTTCCTGCACAAACACATTGCCGGTTCCGTTTAAGGGCGAATACACGATGCTGACGTTTTTGTCGATATCGTCGGTCACTTTGCGGGACTCTACTTCGTGCAGATATTCGTCCACGAGATCCCTGCCGACCATGGTGATCAGCCCGTGCCCTTTGGCTTCCTGCAGAGGCAGGGTTTTGATGGCGCCGTAGTCTTTGATCTGCCGGATGCCCGCGCCGATGCGTTCGGCGATATTGTCGAGGATCTGCGAGCCCTCTTCCCAGTAGGCTTTGTAGCCGTTGTAGTCGCGCGGATTGTGCGAGGCCGTGATCATGACACCGGCGATTGTTTGCAGGCGCAAAACGGAAAAGGACAGTAAGGGTGTCGGGGTGATCTGATCATACAGATACACATGGATCCCGTTGCCCGCCAGGACTTCCGCCGTGATGCGGGCAAATTCGTCCGATTTGTGCCGCACATCGTAGCCGATGACGACGCCCCTTTTCATGGCTTCTTCGCCTTCTTCCACAATCGCGGTAGCCAGGCCCTGGGTGGCTTCGGATACGGTGTAGCGGTTCATGCGATTGGTGCCCGCACCGATAATGCCGCGCAGTCCGGCTGTTCCGAAGGCGAGATTCTGATAGAACCGGTCTTCTATTTCGTCTTCATTTCCCTGCAGGGCGCGCAGTTCTTCTTTCGTTTCATCGTCAATATAGGGTGCGTCCAGCCACTCCTGATACTTTTTTTTGTACATTTTCCGTCCCCTTTCTTATGTGAAATAGTTGAGTCCCCGGTAGAGGGAATACGCGTGTATCCATTCGTCTAAGCTGTATTCTTTTTTATACCCCCAATTGGAGGTCACAATGCGTATTTCGTTATCGTCCGCCCGGATCCCGGTGATGACGACCCAGTGATTGCGGAGTTCCCGCACCCGGGTGTTCCAGGTGAGCATCAGGACCGGTGAGCCGTAAATGAGCCCGCCTTTGATATATTCGCTGACGTTCTCCCGGGTCCAGCGCCAGTCAGCCTTGTTGTCGTACAGGTGCACGCCCGCGTTTTTTGCATAGCTCAGAAACCCGCGGGAGAGCTGTCCGATATGGATAATCCCCACCGGCGTCGGCTTCAGATACTGATGGATCCGCAGCATGACTTCGGTGAAATTCTCTTCTGTGGCGTCGGCAAAGGGATAGAGGTTTTTACAGTCCGGGCGCGTTCGTGACAGATACAGGCTGACATTTCCCAATGCTGCCAATCCGCAGGCCCGATTCGCAGTCCATTGGGTCAGGCCGCCTTTTTTGTACAGCCATTCCTGCCGTCCGCCGTACCAGGACGGTTCTACCCGCAGCTGTTCTTCTTCCAAAGACCAGTGCGCATGCGGTTTATTCATGCCCGTTCTCCGTTACGCGATGGACGGTGGTGCTTTTTCCGACGGTCGTAAAACGATCGCTGAACATGCGCTGATGGCGGATGCCTTCCGCATCAAACAGGCAGATTTTTTCCCCCTTGTCGGGAAACGCATAAGTGAAGTCGGCTTCGCCGGCATTGTGAAAGATCCATAGGCTGTCGCCGGTTTTTTCCCGGATACGATACCCGATGATATGAGGCGGCAAGCGGTCAAAAAATGACAGATTCTTTCGTATATCTTCTGCGGTGTATTCGGAAAACACGCGCAGCATTTTCCGCAGGGTAATGCAGTCGCGCACATAATGATAAAAGGCCTGATGTTTCTTTTTGTCTTCCCAGCGGATCCCGTTTACGGACAAAGGCGAACGGTAGGAATTGTGTTCCATCTGCTTGCTTCGTTGAAATTCGTTGCCGGCGTGAAAAAACGGAATGCCGAAACCGGTCATCAGAATGGAAAACAGCAGACGGCCGTTTTTTTGCGCATCTTCTTTGGAATGCGAGGAAATGGCGAGCTTGTCTGCAATTATCAGATTGTCGTGGCTGTTGAAGTAGTTGATGCTTTCTTCGGGTTCTGCCGTAAAGCCCCTTCTTCCTTCCGAAAAGCGGATGGATCCGGTGATACCTGTTTCCACAGCCTGTTTATTGTCGTAATTGCCTTGTACATAGCCCGGCGTTTTGTCATCGTTGCCGCCGCGCAGGGCATTGCGGAAATCGTCGTTGAAAAGGGCAAAGCCTTTGTTTTTTTGTGTTCCCTTCCAGACCATCTGCTTATGCGGAAGCGCCGAGCGCGCAGCGGCCCAGGGTTCGCCGTACAGGAGCACATGCGGATTGATCTTTTGTGCAAGAGAAACGATCTGATCCACGGTTTCTCTGTCGATTAAAGACATCAGGTCGAAACGAAAGCCGTCGACTTTGTATTCTTCCATCCAAAAGCGGATGGAGTCCAGGATAAACTTGCGCCCCATCGGCTTTTCCGAAGCGAATTCATTGCCGCATCCGGAACCGTCACTGAAAGCGCCGCTGGCAAAGCGGCGGTGGTAATAGCCCGGTGCCAGCATTTCAAAATTGGAATCGTAGGAGCGGAACGTGTGATTGTAAACGACGTCCAGCACTACGCTGATGCCCCGTTCGTGCAGCGCCATAATGAGCATTTTCAGCTCTTTGACCCGCTTGACGGGGTCTTTAGGATCCGTCACATAGGAACCTTCCGCCGCATTGAAATGCTCGGGGTCATAGCCCCAGTTATAATTGTCGTCGTCGAAAAAATGCAGCGGGTCTTCCCGTACACTGATAAAGTCCTGCACGGGCATCAGATGCACATGTGTAACACCCAGCTCCTCCAGATGCGAAAGGCCCGTGCTCAGGTCGCCGAATTTTGTGTCCCCTTCCACCAGTCCCAGAAACTTCCCGCGATACAGCGCCCCCGAGTGCAGGTCGCCTGTGTAGTCTTTGACATGCAGTTCGTATACGACGGCTTCTTTCGGCGAGTTTTTAGGGATGGCATGGCGTTCCCATCCCATGGGATGGGTGCGGTTCAGGTCGATCACGGCGGATTTTGTGCTGTTCATGGATACCGCTACGCTGTAAGGATCGGTCACAGCGTAGGTATTGTCCAGCAGATACAGATAAAACCGGCCGTGCAGATCTTCGGGCACCGTGACTTCATGGGTGCCGTCGGTGTTTTTTTGCATGGGGAATTCACGGCGGCGGACATGGGTCTGTTTTTCATATAAAAGGACGCGGACTTCGGATGCAAGCGGCGCATACACGCGGAAGCGCGTCTTGTCTTTTGTGCATATTGCGCCAAAAACGCCTTTTGCTACCGGCCATCGCATGGCAGATCCCCCGTATTTTTCAGTATTTGCCACATTTTGCGCTGACTCATGGCCCGGTTGTGATTCCATGCATCGGCGTTCAGATAGGCTTGGGTACATTTGGTCATTTCTTTTGCGTAGGATTGAAAACTGCTCATAACAGAAAAACTGTCCTGATAGCGGCGCAGGAGGGAGGCGATCGTGGCTGCATCAAAGTCCAGATTCTTTTTGTTCTGGATGATAAACTGCAGGCTTTCCATGGCTTCTCCCTGCCCCTTGCCTTCCTCAAACAGTGTAATCGCCTTTGTGTCCGCCAGCGACTGCGCCAGGCTTTCGGTATAACCATGGCGCGAGGAAAAGACCGCTGCCCCCTGCAAAATGGCTTCCGGGACATACATGGGTAGCGTGGCATGGGCGGGCAGGCGGATGGCCTGATAAATATCCGCTACCGACAAAAGCGTGCGTTCCATTTCCGTATTGATGTCTTCCATAAAGACAATACGCAATTTGTTTTCAATGAGCGTGTCGCGGCTCAACCATTTACCGTATGCATTGATCAGGTGCACGGTCTCTGTGGCCATCAGATAACCGGGATACGCGAGTCCCGAGAACAAAAACGTCGTGTCCGGTATATCCAGATGCGGGCTGTCCAGGAGTTTTCTGTGCAGATTGGCAATATACAAAAGGATCAGCAATTGCCGGTTGTTTTCGTGAAAATTTCCGATATGCACGGAGAAAATGGAGTATGGATTGATAAAGATCGACTGGTCTTCCAGTCCTTTGGCAAAGGCCTGTTTCTTTTCCATTTTTGCCTGTGCGAGTTTTTGGGCGGTGCAATTGTCTTCCAGGAGACATTCGTACATTTTCGGCGAGGTGCGCTGCAGGGTTTTCACATAAGAAAGCCTGGGCGCGAGCAGTCGGATAAAGCTGCGTCCCTTTTCGGTATCCAAACCCAGACGTTTGCTCAGCTGTTTTTTATGCGTTTGGGAAAACGCGTGGATCGCCCGGCAGAAATAGGCGCAGATATTCGGAAAAACCACCCGGTCATCACGAAACAGGCCGCGGGCGTTCTCCGCCTGGACGGCAAATACCGGACTGTGGTTTTTTGCATACTCGTCCATTTTTCGCAATACCGGCACAATGACAGGGACGGTTTCTTCCAATAACGGAACCGCCCAGCTTTCAAATGCTTCATCGGTAAGAATCTGATTGCCGTAGCGGAAGCTCTCCTGCACCCACTTTACACTGTCGGAAAACGCGTGGCCGTACTGTTCGGTTAACAGCCGCAGGCATTCTGGTATAGCCAAAGTCGGATGGATCTCATTCAGATAAATGTCGATCGGATCGGGCAGCGCTTCTTTTTCTTTCACATGTACCGACAAAATATCCTGCATGGTCGCGGATGCAAAAAAGTATTCCTGCATCAGGCGCAGTTTCTTGCCGGGGTCATTGGTTTCCTCCGGATACACAAATTCCACCAGGCGCCGCGGTTCGATCGTCTGATGATAGGCTTTTACGTATTCTCCGGCGCGGAACTCCGCCGTGTCAATCCGGCTGGTTTCTGCAACGTCCCACAGACGGACATAATGGATCGGGTTTCCCCCCATTCCGGGGATCGGAAAGTCGATGGCTTCCGCCAGCAGGGTCTCTCCGTTGAACCGGACTTCGTATCGTTTTTCCGTGCGGATCTCCCAGGGATGGCGCGCCGGATCTCCGATATAGTCGGTTGCGTTTATGGGTCGGTTTTTAATAATATACTGTGCGATAAATCCACTTCGGTAACGCAGGCCGTAACCCATGCAGCCGCACGGTGCTTCCGTGGAGGCCTGCATCCATCCGGCGCCAAAGCGGCCCGGCGTACCGAATCCCAGATGCGGCAATTCTTCTTCCCGCAGGAGCGTCCGGTAGTCGGTGCCCATTATCTGTGCCAGTTGTTCCAGTTCTTCGGTCAAAAACAGCGCCTGTTCGGCAAAGCGCATCGGCTTTCCGAAGGCATATTCAAAGCTCAGAAAATAATGGCGCACCACGGCATGTTCGCTTTGCTGCCACGCCTCGCCCATTTTCATTTGCATATATTCCGAGAGGATTTCGTATTTTTGGTAGTGGGTCAGTTCGGGGATTCTCTTGTGAAAACGGCGTGCCGCCATGTCGGACGCAAACGCTTCCGGCATGGGCGGCACGGTTTTATTTGACGCGGATCGATTCATAAATATCCCGATACATCCGGCCGGAACGCGCCCAGCTGTTGTCGGTGCGCATGGCGTTTTTCTGGATATGCGCAAACACATCGGGCTGGCTGTAATAGTACAGTGCGCGCCGTATGGTGTGCAACAGATCGTGTGCGTTGATATTCAAAAACGAAAACCCGGTTCCTTCACCGGTAAATTCGTTGTATGAGAGCACCGTATCGCGGAGCCCGCCCGTTTCGCGTACGATGGGCAGCGTTCCGTAGCGCATGGAGATCATTTGCGAAATACCGCAGGCTTCATAGATGGACGGCATCAGATACAGATCCGACGCCGCATAGATCAGATGCGCCTCCTGTTCGCTGTAGTAATTGCGGAAGGAGAATTTGTCCGGATACCGCCACGCAAAATAATGGAAAGGCTGTTCATAGCGGGCTTCCCCGGTACCCAGGATGACAATCTGCAGATCATCCTGCAGCAGCTGATCCAGAATATAGGTAATAAGATCCAGCCCCTTGGCTTCCACCAAACGGCTTACGATGCTGATCATCGGCGTTTCCGGTTTGATAGGAAGACCGTACATTTCCTGCACCGTTTTTTTGTTTTCCGCTTTCTTCTCCAGGGACGTTTCGTTGTAATTCGCCACAAGGAGGGAATCGGTTTCGGGATTCCATACATCGTAGTCAATCCCGTTGGTTATCCCTGTGAGCTTGTAATTGTATTGCCGGAGCAAACCGTCCAGCCCTTCTCCGTAATAGGGGTCCTGAATCTCCTGCGAATAGGACTTGCTGACCGTTGTAACATAGTCTGCAAAGACGATGCCCGCTTTCATGAAATTGATCGCGTCATGGAATTTGATGGCGTCTTCATTGTAATAAAACGGAGACAGGCCGGCCAATTGCATGACTTCTGCAGGAAATACGCCCTGATATTTCAGATTGTGTATGGTAAACACCGTGCGGATGGACTGATAATAGGTGTCCCCCCGCCGAAAATCCTGTACATACAGATTCACCATACCGCTGTGCCAGTCATTGGTATGAATGATATCGGGCTTGAAACCGATCAGTTTGGGAAGCTGGGCAACCGCCTTGGAAAAGAACAGGAAGCGTTCCGCATCGTCTCCTTCCCCGTAGAGCTGTCCGCGGTGGAAGTAGAACTGATTGTCCAGAAAATAGACCTTTACTCCTTCTTCGATCAGGGAGAAAATACCGCAATACTGATGTCTCCAGTCCAGGTCGACATACAGATAGCCTTCGTATTCCAGCCGGCTGCGATATTCTTCTTTCATCTGCCCGTACAGGGGCAGAACCATACGGATATCCACCCCGTCCGCCAGCAGTTCCTTGGGCAGCGAACCGGCCACATCCGCCAGGCCTCCCGTTTTCACAAACGGGAGCGCCTCGGAGGATACATATAGTACTTTCATATTTACCTCTTAATCACTTGTTTTTTGCCGATGGTGTAGGGATTGGTCGGGGAGCCTACCAAAGAAACGCCTTCTTTTACAATGGTTCCTTTGTCGATCACGCAGTTGATGATGACGGCATCGTCTTCAATGATGGCACCCTCCATGATAATGCTGTTTTTGATAATGGCATTCTTTCCGATTTCAACCCCCCGGAAAATAATGGATCCGGTAATGGTTCCGTCGATAATGCAGCCGTTTGCCAATAAGGAGTGTTCCACACGGGCGTTTTTGTGATAAATGGTGGACGGTTCGTCTTTGCTTTTGGTGAGGATCGTTCCGTTGACGTGGAACATCTCGTTGAAACCGTCGCGGTCCAGAAGACTCATATTCGCATCCACATAGCTGTTCACATCGCGGATTACGGCTACGCGTCCGTTGTAGCCGAAGGTGCGGATCTTGTAGCGTCCTTTTTCTTTCAGCATGGCCCCTTTCAAAGAATAGGAATCATCGTTTTCCAATGCGTTTTTGATCAGGTCCAGAAATACGCTCTTTTTAATAAAGCCCATCCCCAGATAGAGATTGAACACATCCTGTGTACCTAAGTTGACACCAATGTTTTTAACCGTACCGTCATCGTTTAAGGTCATTTTGTCGTAATTGAGATAGCGGCCTTCTTTGTCGTCGACGGTTTTGTAGATGAGGGTCATGTCCGCATCTTCTGTCAGATGCTGTCGATACACTTCCCGCACATCGATCTTGGTAATGGTCATCGGGTCCATAAAGAAGATCTGCTCTTCTACGGCGCTTTCATAAAAGCCGAGTGATTCATAAATATTGACCAGTTCGTCGGAACGGTTGTATTTGCTGCTGTATACTTCCGGGAAGATAGACAGGCCGCCAAAACGGCGGTTCAGGTCCCAGGGCTTGCCGTTTCCGATATGATCGATGGTGGAACGGAGCATGGACCCCGCATACAGCGCCACATTGTCGATATCGTTGTTGGAGAAGGTGGAGAGCGCAAAGTCGATCAGGCGGTACCGGCAGCCGAACGGCAGCATATACGCAGGCCGATGGGCGGCAAGTACGCCGAAGTCTCCGCGTCCGTATGTGATCAGACCGATAATATTTTCCATAATATCCCCTACTCTTTCGTTACGCCGTCTTCATGCATGAGATACACGCAGTCGTCATCTTCATCCTGGCCGATCTCCGTTGTGCCGTCAACCACCAGACCTTCAAGTGTAATGGCCCGGTTGAGCTTCGCGCCGGATTTTATCACACAATCCGACAGGATAATGGAGTTTTTGACCACGGCGCCTTCTTCCACAATCACCGAAGAAAACAGGATGCTGTTTTCTACCGTGCCCGATATGACGCATCCCTCATTGACCATGGAATGCCGCACAGTGGAGCCTTCCGCCAGATACTGTGGCGGCAGGTTTTTGGACTTGGTGTAAATACGCCAGTGATCGTCATAGATCTGCAGCGTATTGTTGGGGTCTAACAGGTCCATATTCGACTCCCAATAGCTCCGCACGGTTCCGACGTCTTTCCAATAGCCGGAGAAGCGGTAGGCAAACATCTTCTTCCCGTCATCGAGCATCATGGGCAACACGTTCTTCCCGAAGTCGTTATCGGAATCGGGGTTTTTCTCATCTTTATAAAGCGCCTCGCGCAGCTCTTTCCAGGTAAACATGTAGATCCCCATCGAAGCCAGATTGTTTTTCGGCTCCGCGGGCTTTTCGTCAAACTCCACCACCTGATCGTTTTCATCGGTGTTCAGTATGCCGAAACGGGAGGCGTCTTCCCATTCGACCTCTATAACGGCAATTGTACAGTCGGCCCCTTTTTCGCGGTGATAATCCAGCATGTGATCATAATTCATCTTGTAGATATGGTCGCCCGACAAGATGAGCACATATTCCGGATTCACTTCATCCAAAAAGTCGATGTTTTCAAAAATTGCGTTGGCGGTTCCGGTAAACCAGCGGCCGCCTTCTTCTCCGGTAAACGGTGAAAGCACGCGCAGGCCGCCTTTGTTCTTGTCGTAGTCCCACGCAGCCCCAATCCCCAGATGCTCGTTGAGCAGCAAGGGTTTGTACTGGGTGAGTATCCCTAAGTCGCGAATATTGGAATTGGCGCAGTTACTTACCGCGAAGTCGATAATCCGATATTTTCCGCCGAACGGCACAGCGGGCTTGGCAACTTTTCTGGTTAACGCTTTCAGTCGGGACCCCTGACCGCCGGCCAGGAGCATGGCTACTGTTTTTCCTGTTTTCATCCTGCACCTCCCTGAGTTCTTACTTGTCCTGTTTCTTTTTTCGTGCCGGTTTTTTGGCTGCGGTCTTTTTCTTTGTTTTCAGCCGGATATACAAAGCGCCCAGCGGGGGAATATCTACTTCAATGGAGTAGGGTTTCCCGTTGTGCGGCACTTCTTTGGCACGGTAGTACTTGTTACGTTGCGTATCGCCACCCCATTTGTGAATGTCGGTATTCAATACAATGGAGTAATTGCCTAATTCGTCGACGCCGAAAGGATACACGGGTCGTTCCACCGGGGTGAAGTTGAAGATACACAGGAGCCGGTTTCCGTCGGAATCCAGACGGTTAAAGGCGATAATGCTCTCTTTGTGATTCTCGTGTTCCACCCATTCATAGCCCGCGTAGGAGGTGTCTTCCTCGTACAGTTCCGGCGTTTTGCGATAGAGTTGATTCAGTTCGGTCATATAGTCTTTCATTTTGCCGTGCAATTCGTATTCCAATAGATGCCAGTCCAGGGACTGCCATTCGTTCCATTCGGCAAACTGCCCGAATTCGCCGCCCATAAACAAGAGCTTCTTGCCCGGATGCGCATACATATACGCATACAGAAGCCGCAGATTGGCAAACTTCTGCTCGTAATTGCCCGGCATCTTATCCAGCAGCGACTTTTTCATATGCACCACTTCGTCGTGGCTCAAGGGGAGGATATAATTCTCGCTGAAGCAGTACGTGATCGTAAAGGTCAACAGATTCTGATGATCCCGGCGCATGATCGGATCCATGCTCATGTATTCCAGAATATCGTGCATCCAACCCATATTCCACTTGTAGTTGAAACCCAGGCCGCCGGTGTCTGTCGGCGCGGTAACCAGGGGCCAGGCGGTGGATTCTTCCGCGACCATAATGCTGTTGGGGAAATAGCGGAAGACTATTTCATTGAGTTTGCGCAGGAAGTTGATCGCGTCCAGGTTTTCCCGGCCGCCCTGATAGTTTTTAATGTCTTTTCCGGTAAAGTCCAGATACAGCATATACGCGACCGCATCGACACGCAGGCCGTCGATATGAAACATTTTTTGCCAGTAAATCGCATTGGAAATCAAAAAGCTGATGACTTCCGGTTTGGAGTAGTCAAAGTTGAGCGTATCCCACTGATTGTTTTCCGCCTTGTACGGTTCAAACCATTCAAAACAGTCCGTACCGTCAAAACGGGCCAGGCCGTGATCGTCTTTGCAAAAATGCACCGGTACCCAGTCTAAAATGACCCCGATATTCGCCTGATGCAGGGTGTCGACAAAATACATGAAGTCTTTGGGTTCCCCGAAGCGCGAAGTAGCCGCATAGTATCCGGTTACCTGATAGCCCCACGAACCGTCATAGGGGAATTCCGTGATCGGCATGAGTTCCACATGGGTATATTTTAATTCGCGCAGATATTCCACCAGTTCATCGGCGATCTGGCGGTAATTCAGAATTTCATTGTTTTCGCCCCGGCGCCAGCTGAGCAGATTCAGCTCATAGATAGACATCGGCGAAACATAGCTGTCCGTTTTTTCTTTCTGTTTCTGCCAGCGCGTATCTTTCCATTCGTATCCGTCCAGTGCATACACTTTGGATGCCGTATTGGGGCGGGTTTCCGCATGAAAGGCAAAGGGATCCGCCTTGTAACGGATTTCACCCGAAGGCCCCACGATGCGATATTTATACGAATCGAACTGCTTGCAGTTTTTGATCGCAATATGCCAGATCCCGCTTTCGTGAATACGGTGCAAAGGCAGGTCGTATTCGTTCCAGTCGTTAAAATCCCCGATCAGGTTTACATACTGTGCGCGCGGTGCCCATACGGCAAAGCGCACCCACTCTTCTCCGTCTTCTTCGATAAAATGGGCACCCAGAAAATCGTAGGCCTCATAAAACGTTCCTTCGTGGAACAGATTCGCCCAGTAGTCGCCCTCCTTCGGATAAAAATAATCGATATCTAATTGCATCGGAAACCTCCTAAGTACATTCAAATTTATTTTATCTATACATATAGTTACCCGTTTCGCTAAAGAAACTCGCATTGATTATATCATGAGTCGGCGAACTTTGCGCCAAATCAGCCTTCCGGGCAGAGGGTTCGCACAAACCGGCACCCGATTCTGTGTCTTTTACCGAAACGAAGACAAGAAACGTTCCACGGCATCTGTCCTGCGTTCTCTTTTTTAGGCCGGCATACGAACTGCCGAAACCGTCTATATCTTTATACCCTTAATAAATCGGGTGCCGCGGGGTATAAATTGGCCGGGAGGTGCGGCAATGGATTACGCAACCATCGGTTTGAAAAGAATACGGGAAGGGATTTCGGATCGGACGCCCCTTCCGTTCCATGCCTGGAAAGATTTCCCCCTGTATTTTACCGTGGAATACCCGGTGAAAAATTTCCCGGCGGAGGTCGGATTCTGGACGCAGGTCTTCGGGGCGGAATTCCTGAGTCTGAGCGAAGACTACGCGATTGTTCAAAACGAAGACGGTTCCACCTTTTCATTCAAACAAAGAGACGCGAACGCGCCCGAAGAAATCCGCATCCAATGGTTTACGGACGAACTGGATTCGGTCCTGCAATCGCTCAGCGAAAGAAATGCAGCCTACGAAATACGGCGAAACTCGGATATCCAGCGTTTCGCCGGACTTGTCACGCCGAACGGAGTCAAGGTGGAGATCTGGTCCGGGGCGGAGGAAAAGTAGATATTGGTGACTGTCTCGCCGCTCGTTTTACACTCGTTTTAAAATAAATTCCGCTATCCAACGGGACGCGTAAACGAGAATCCAGATCGCGCTTAAAATATAGGACGCGGGATCATACTCCGGCCGACCGGTCGTGATAATCACGGAGAGGAGGAAAGCCAGTCCGACGATAAAAAGCGTGGCGATATAGGCCGCGTTTCCCGCCCGGAGCGCGATCATCCGATTGCGCTCGTCTTCCTTTTCGATTTCTTCCCATTCAGCTTTTTCTTTCACTTTCTCTCTGTGTCGGGGTAACGACCCGTACACAGCGCGGGCAATCTGATAGATTCCGATAAGATTCCATGAAAAAGCCAGCCCAAACAACATACTTCGTACCGGTCGATCCGTCTGCATACTGTAAAACAGCGCGATGCCCCCCAAACCAATCATCAGGATTCCCTCGACCCATCGGTTTTTTTCATTTTACTCTCCCCTCCGGAAAAAAGATTTCTTCAATCCGCTTGCCAAAAAATTTCGAAATCGTAAACGCCAGTTCCAGCGAGGGATTGTATTTACCGTTTTCAATCGCGCTCACCGTCTGCCTGCTGACGCGGATCTTCTTCGCCAGTTCTTCCTGTTTCAGTCCCCGCTCTTTGCGGAGCCGCTCTACCATGTTCTCCACAGGATCACCCCTTTGTAAAGCTTCCTTTACATACATCATAGCATTTCCCAACAGAATGTCAAGTTTCCTTTATGCTCGCAAAAAAAGAGCAGCCGGCAGGGGCTGCTCCCAATAAAACCACAGAGCGCTAATCTTCCACAAAGGCACGCAGATTGTAGCTGCCGGCTGTGAGAAGAACCAGACTCATGAGTAAAATGATGCTTGTGTTTTTCAGTATATCGCCATTGATGATCATTTCTTTTACCCAATAGATCGGCGTGGCATAGGCCGCTTTGGCAATGATACCGCTGTCGGTTCGTTCCAACAGACCGTAAATGGTCGTAAAAAACCCCAGTATGCCGTAGAGGGTGGGAATCAGTTGTATCACCGTTCTGTTTTTTGTGATCTTTGCCGTAAAAAGGGACAGGGACAAAGAAAACAGACTCATCAGCCCGACGATCAAGAGTGTCATTCCCAGGGGGAATTCCTTCATGTCGAACACGAAACGGGCCACGGTAACCACCACACTGTAGCTGATAAAGGTAAGCAGAAAATACCCGAGTGCCAGCGCCACCATGATCTCGAAGCTGTGATTGGGTGTGACAAACATGCGGGATGTGACTTTTTGTTCACGCAGTTCCAGAAGATCGGTCCCGGTGGAAGAAGAAAACAGCATAATGAAGTATACAATCATCAGCATAGTAAAGACATATACAAAGCTGACTTCATAGTCGGCAATGCTGACTTTGGTCTGCACGGTGCTCTCGTGCAGAAATTCTTCTGCGGTCATAATGCCGGTGCGTTGAAACGTCGTTGCCAGAAATTCTTCTTTGATGCCCTGTTCAAGAAGCGCGTCGTAATTGGCAAACAGGGCCGTGTCGTCGCGGGCATAGCGTTCTACCACAGGCACTTTCCCCGCTTCCATTTTTTCGCTGAAGTCTTCCGGAAAAACATAAAGCAGATCGGCCGAATAGTTCTCCAACTGTGCAAAGGGGTTCTGTGTGTCCTGTACCGTATCAAATGACAGTTCGGAGCGTTCGATCACACTTTGTGCATACCCGCCGCGGTCCTGATTGTGAAGCAGTATTCCGCTGCCGGCGGCACCGGAGCCGGTCATTAACATGTTTTGAAACAACAGGATCCCGACGGGCAAGGCGATCAGAAAAACAATCGTGACGGGTTGGGCAAGTAGTCTGCGGCAATTGGCCCAGATCAGTCGGAGTAATCGCATTATGCCACTCCTTTCTTCAAGCGTTCCACACCGGCGGTTACGGCGATGCCGATGAGGGTGCCCATGACAAAAAACAGCAGGGAATGCATCGTAAAGATGCCTAAGTTTACGTCACGAAACGGTCCGATCAGTATCGTGGAAACATCCAGTGTCGACAAAACATCCAGCGGGGTGCCCTGAAACATGCTTGCCGGCCCGATCATTCCGCCGAAGAACATGAAGAAGATCATCAGGACAGCACCTGCGGCTGAAGCAAATCTGGGCGGTATCACAGCAGCAAATGCCATGGAAAAAGCGGCCACAAACAGCGAGGCAAAGAACAGGGCGATCATATACAAGAGCATATTTCCCGTAAAACCCCAACCGAAGACGCGGTTGATCAGGATATAGAAAATGCCGAACAGGAAAATCTGTAACGCTGCGGCAAGTATTTCCGATATTTGCAGCAGGAGCGCACTGACCGGCACAGACTCCAGGCGCATATTCAGATCGGTGGTTTCATTTTGCTGTTTCGAAGCCGTTGCATATGAAGTCAGAAACATAATAAAAATGATCTGCAGATACTGCAGGCTGAAGTTTTCTATCGCAGTAATGCGCACCGCCGGTTCGTAGCGGATCGGTTCGACAGCGTTTTGTGTCTGCACGGCAGTCATAGCATTTTGCAACCGCAGGGTATCGCCCGGCATAAGCGTAATGTCGTGCAGGGCATTCTGTACGCGCAGATTGGTCTGATGTGCGCTGCCTATACTGTCAACAACGGCAGCCAGTATTTGCGCTTTGTACGAGGACGAATCCACAACGCCATCGATTGCCACTTCAGCCGGACGATTTTCTTGCAACGCTTGTTTATAGCCTGCGGGGATTGTAATCGTGTAGTCCGGTTCGTCCGAAAAGATAACGACGTCCTGCAATTCCTGTGTTTGCAGCGTTTGCCGGATCAGATCCGAAACATCGGTTTGGTCCTGATCGACAATGCGAACCGGAATGTGCATGTCTTGGGTTTTTTGATCGTACATATCCGCGTTGAAAAAAGACATGGTATGCACCATGACAATCGGAAACAGCACCATCATAAACATCGTAAGAAAAAAGTTTTTGGCCAATGACTGCAGGGTCAGTTTCAAATGGGCAAGTATCATGGCAACCTCCTAATCGCGGAGCGTTTTGCCGGTAAGCGTCAGGAATACTTCTTCCAGGCTGGGTTCCTGCACGCGGATATTCATAATCACCTGGTTTTCGTTTTCGATCGTATGAATCAGCTGACTCAGATGAAATTCCTGCGTATTGGTTAACAGTTCCAGTGAATCCGCTTTTTCGCTGATCGATTCTACCCCCGGCAGATTTTGCAAAACGGGGATCAGAGCGGCGGTGTTTTCTTCGGTTTCCACCGACACCGTGGAGTTTTCTCCCAGCATTCTCCGCAGATTCTCTTTGCTCCCGTATGCCACTTCTTTTCCGAGATCTAGAATAAATATATTGTCACACAAGGCCTCGACTTCTTCCATATAATGCGAAGTGTATAAAACGGTGGTGCCTTCCCGATTCATGTTTTTCACATAGTTGAAAATCGCATTGCGGGACTGCGGGTCGACCCCGACGGTCGGTTCATCCAGAATCAGATACTCGGGCCTATGCATAATCGCCGCAGCCAGATTCAGCCTTCGCTTCATACCGCCGGAATAGGTTTTGACCTTTTTCTTCTGATGTTCGGTCAGCCCGGTCAGTTCCAGAACTTCATCCACCTTTTGCTTCAGCGTTTTGCCGGTCAAACCGTACAGACGGGCAAAATACTCCAGATTGTTTCGTCCGGACACCGTATCCAATAGCGCGATCTCCTGCGGTACAACGCCTAATTTTTCCTTGATCGCAATGGCATTTTTGCCGTATCCCATTCCTTCGATCAAAACCTCCCCCCGGTCCTGCTTGACAAGCCCGGTCATGATTTTGATCAGCGTGGTTTTTCCTGCCCCGTTCGGACCGATCAGACCTAAGATTTCTCCGCGGTTGATATGAAAGGAAATATTATTGAGTACGGTTTTGTCCCCGTATCGTTTGGTAATGTCTTTCACTAAGATGCCATCCATGTTTCCGCCCCCTTTCTTTGTAACTATAGTATATAAACATACATCACCCGGGGCCATTGCCCCGGGTCACAAAGCCGACATGACTTTAGTAATAAACCGGCACAAAGATCGTGCCGGTCAAGGGAAAACAAACCGTCCTTCTACATTAAACCGTTCTGATACGCGAAGATGGCGAGTTGGGTGCGGTCTCTCAGGGTCAGTTTGTGCAGTATGACGGAAATGGCGTTTTTTACCGTCCCGATGGAAAGATAGAGCGTATTGGCGATTTCCTGATTTGTTTTACCTTCCGCCACCAGCAAAATGAGCTCGATCTCTCTGGGTGTCAGATCATGCGCTTCTTCGTCAAATACCGGCGCCGGTGCGGCTTGATCGGCAATCATGCGTTGCACGACATTGGGATGAAACACGGTGTTGCCGGCAACCGCCGAACGAATCCCGTCGGCGATCCGATCATAGGAACTGTCTTTCAAAAGATAGCCGGAGGCGCCTTCTTTTAAGGCGTCCCGGATGTATTCGGTGTCCTGAAAGGTGGTCAGTATCAGCACTTTTACCGTATCACCGAATTGGTTTTTTATCTGTTTGGTGCCGTAGATACCGTCGTATTCCGGCATGCGGATATCCATCAGGACCAGATCGGCTTCGGTTTCTTCCGCCATGCGGGCGGCTTCTTCTCCGTTTGCCGCCAGTGCGGTGACCGTGAAGTCTTCCTGTGCGCCCAAAATAATTTCCAGCCCTTCGCGGATCAGGGCTTCATCGTCGGCAATTACGATTCGGATCATGGGGTATCTCCTCTCGGTAAACTGATTTGTATGGTAAAGCCCGCGCCGGGTGCCGTCCGGATGTCGACCGTGCCGCCTTCGGCGCGCGTGCGCTCTTCAATTCCTTTGATTCCGATATTCTTTTTGAAACCGGCACTCCCGACCCCATTGTCCTTCATGGTGAACACAAGACCGTTGTGCGCATACTGCAAATGCAGATTCACCTGGCTTGCCTTCCCGTGCCGGCTGGCATTGGATAAAAACTCCTGCATGGCATAGCGTAAGAGCTGATCCGTTGCGGCAGTGGTCCGGTACATATACTGCGAGGCCGTCACTTTCACCTGCATGCCGCTGAAATTGGCAAAGTCTTCGGCAATCTGCATCAGATGCATCGTCAATGCCTGATCGGAATAGCGAGGCGGTTTCATTTCGTGTAACAATGTACGGAGCCGTTGCAGTCCCTCTTCCGAAAACACGGCCAGTTTTCTTGCCATCTCGGCCGCCCGGTCGGCATCGGTTTGTGCAATCTGCGCGATCGCTTCCAATTGGATCCGTATGGCCGACAGCGTGTGTCCGACCGAGTCGTGCAGGTCGCGGGAGATCCGATTGCGTTCTTCCAGGGTATACAGCTCCCGCAGCTGTTCTATATGCGTCTGTGTTCTTTTTTGTTCCAGTTCCATATTGCGTGTACTTTGCGTCAACGACAAGATCCGTTCGTCCAATTGGCGGTTCTTGTCCCGCGTTATGCGCAGGGCCAGCATCAGTGCGGATGCGAGCAGCAAAAGGATCAGCTCTGTCACAGACGGGCGCAGATAAGCGCGCACGGCTAACACGGAAAAGAAAACAGCAAACAGCAGGACAAACAAACCCACACTTGGATAGGTATCCTTCTGCATAATGGCAAACAGCCAGAATGCGGCCAAAGCCGGAAACATAGCGGGGTTTGACGCAGCCAGGACAAACAGCAGAATGCACGAACCCATCCTAAGCAGAAACCGGACCGGGCGCGCTCCGTCATAATAAGACACCAGATGCATCAGGACAAGAAACAATAAAAACAAAGGGATGGCATTTTCCGGCAACGGATCGGCCGTTATTCCGAAAACAACAAATAAGCCCACACCGATCAGTAACTGTGCCGCTACCATCCGGATATTATCCCGCATACCATTCACCCCCTCCGGTTATTATATGGGACCTGTGTAAAAAACAAAACCGAAAGGCCTGCCCTCTGCGAAAGCTGTAAATCTACAGCAGAATATGTTATAATATACCTGTATGGGGGCGAATCTGGTTTCGACGGGGATGTTGCAGCAGAAGTAGCGAGTCGTAGTCTCCAAACTACGTTAAAAGTGGAACCAAAAATTAAACGCAGAAGATAACAACTTCGCATTCGCGGCGTAATGCCGCTGTCTCCGCTTACTTTCCCGTAGGGTAAGCCGGGGCATCAAACTGATATACGGGCAACTTGCCGGCGTCAAGCTTTGTACGCCCGCTCGTACTCGATGAAGCTACGCGCACGCGATTCTTTCCGTTGAAGCGCGTTCGCGGAATCTAAAAAACGGAATGCACTCGGAGAAGCTTCTATGAATGCATTTTCGGACGCGGGTTCGACACCCGCCGCCTCCACCATATACCTGTAAATAAGAGGGTAAGCGTTGATATAGCAACGTTTACCCTCTTGTGTTTTGTTTCGGATCATCCTGATCAGTCCCCTTTTTGCTCATCAAAAAACGCCCGGAGGTTTTTCTCCCGGCGTTTTGGTGGGCAGTACTGGGCTCGAACCAGCGACCTCTACGATGTCAACGTAGCGCTCTACCAACTGAGCTAACTCCCCGCGTGCTTATCTATTTTAGCATAGACAGGCCGCTTTCGCAAATGAAATTTA
>JAAYQA010000003.1 GCA_012519495.1 Tissierellia bacterium
CGCCAGCGTTCGTCCTGAGCCAGGATCAAACTCTCAAATAAAAGTTTAATCTTAGCTTTATTTTTTGTTTCGAAATTTTTGTTTGTACGTTCTCAAAGATTTCACACTTATTCTCTTGTTTAGGTGCTCGCTTCTCTCTCCTCTCGGAAGAAAGACGCTCTATTAGTATAGCAACCACTCAGAGAAATGTCAAATGGAATTTTCATCCTTTTAACATTCCGTTTACATGGGCTTGTGCCCCCGCTGAGTGACAGCTTGTCTATAATACCAAGTTCAAAAATGCTTGTCAAGCGTTTTTGAAAAATAATCTTGAGGAAATTTTAAGAAAATAAAAAGTTCCGACACAGCTATGCGGGTATGAGTCCACAAACGGAACCGGAACGATGCAATCAATTCTTTTTGTACCTACTCCGCTATAATCCGGTCGATGTCTGCGCGGATCTGCGGATCGGTGATTTCTATTTGGCGCAAGGTTTCCAACGCCTCCAATGCGATATCTGTCCGATCCGACTGAATGGCGTAAACGAACAGATTGTAGAGCATGCGTTCATCGTGTTTGGTCTTTGCAAGGCCTTCCTGCAAGGTTTGGATCGCTTCTTCGTGTGCTCCGGTCAGATAGTAAGCGATCGAGAGGTCATTATAGACTTCCGGCGGACCGAATTCTTCTTCGATTGCATGGACCAGATCACGGATACTTGCTTCAAAAAATCCCAGTCCCTGTTGGGCGGTTCCCCGCAAATAGAAAAGCCGGCCCGTCAGAAGGGTTTCGCCCAGATCGTCTATCGTACGGACGGCTGCATGGAAGTCATTTTTTCGCAACGCTTCTTCCGCTTCCTTTTCCGCCACTTTCTGTTGCAGAACGCGAAGCTGCGATCGGTAGAATTCTGTTCCGGGTGCATTCTCTTCAATTAAACGGGTCAGCATCTGCCCGGTTTTATCATCATCCTCCAGACGCTGGTATACCGTCAGCAGGCGAGCCATTGCAACAGGATTGTTTCCTTTCGTATGCTCGGCAAAAAAGCGGGCGTTTTGTTCGTCTCCTTCTGTCAGATAAAGAAAGGCAAGCGCGGCAGCCGTTTCCGGATCCGGCTGCTGGGCATAGAGTGCATGCGCGTATGGAAAAGCCATCGCGTTACCGCTGTCGGCCAATTCATTCATCGTATGCCGCAACGACGGCAGGATTTTTTCATCCTGTAAGAGCCAATTTCTGTAAGCGTCCGCATAGATGAAGTCCGGATCGGCCGCGAGTACGATCAGCATGCCTTCCACAAACAGCATCCAGGGCAAATGCTCTTCCTGTACGGTTTTCATTACTTCAATCAGATGCGGCGTATAGGCGGGCAAGGGAATTTCTGCATTCTTCTGCTCCAAAAACGAGAGTTCGTCCAGCCATTCTTTGCTGTGTGGTAAGGAAGGCATCATCGGAACTTACCCATAAAACGACGTTTTCGAATGCTCGAACCGTAAAGAATCCGGAAAAGTTGCCCCCGAAACAACGCAAACAAGCCAAACAGTACGCTGTGTATAATAAACAGAATCAGAAGATTGGGAATCAGCCCGCTGAACCAGGGAAAGATCAACGACACACCGATCGAGACCCGTTCCAATAGCAGGATCATGAGTATGGTCAGCGGAATCCAGATATATCCGTTCTCCCGCAGAAATTCGAAAGAATCCCTGATATTGTCAAAACCTGCATAGCGCCCGAGATAGATGGTTTCCGGTAAGGCGGAAAACACCAGAAGCAGCAAATAGCCGGCATAGGGAATCCGAATCATCCCGATAAGCATCTGAACGATCCACAAAACAAAAGCGGCAATATAGACATCCCGGAAAAACGCACCCGTTCCTGCGCGAAGATCCTGTGCCCCGAACTTATAGCCGTGTACCGCATGATACAGACCGTATAGGTACACAGACCACAATGCGGCACGTAGGAGGGCAGCAAGAATCCCGCCAAACAAACCGCCCCGTATGACAAACAATCCGAAGACAAAATAATGCAAAACACTGACGAGTGCCTGCAACAGTATCAATAAGGGGAGAAATCGTATGCTATTGATGGTTTTTCTTGCTCCGTCTCCCATAACAGAAACAAGATCTTTTATATATTCCATTCCATCCCTTTCCCGATCCGATGGACCGATGTTTCTTCTTTATATAAGAACAACAGACGGTGTTCCCTTTTGCAGGGTGTCCCGTCACCGAAGTACGCATGGATATCGTATTGAAAATGCTGCCCCTGTGTTTTTCGCAGTCCGTTTTTCGGATCCGTCCTGCCGATTTCTGCCAGAACTTGCTGTACCTCTTTCGATAAAAACCGTTCTGCCGTCCAGTTGTCAAAACGAATCGGCACAGAAGCCGGCCATTTCCAGGTTTGCATCAGCATATCGTAGCGAATCAAATCCTGCAGTATGGTTTCATCTGAACCGATACGGCGTCCAAAAGCCAAACATAAGTCATAGCGTTCCGTTTGTTTGCGACTTGTCTGCAAATATCCGTTCTCACGCGCAAAACGTGCCAGTGCTGAAAACAGCTCCCACCAGGAGCCTGTTCGGTAACGAAAGTACAGCAAAGTCTTTTGCACGCAGGAGGTATTATACAAATGATCCACCAAGGATTCGACATCTTTCAGGAAAAACAGATCTTCCGGCGACATCCATTTTGTGGCGACGACTTCATAAGGCGCATCATCGGGAAAGCGGATCCCGTATTGCTCTGCCTGTTTGCGCAGATCCGAACCACGCAAGAGCTTTAAAAATCCCAATTGCAGCATATGTGGCTGCATGTCCATCACGTGTTCAAAAGAGGAGGCAAAGGCACGCATATCCTCATAAGGCAGGCCGGCAATCAAATCCAGATGCAGATGTACATTCCCGGCTGTGCGAAGCCTGGCAACAACCTCCCCGATGCGCGTTGTGTCACCCACGCGGCGAATCGCCTGGCAGGTCGGTTCATGAGTCGATTGCACACCGATTTCAAACTGCACCAATCCTTTTCTCAAACCCTGTATCTGCTGTATGGATGCATCGCGCAAAGCCGTCGGATGGATTTCCATATGAAATCGTGTAATCCCGTTATCTTCTTCGGAAATAAACCGTAGAATTTCGTGAAAACGGGCAGGGTCTGCATTCATTGTGCGATCCACAAACTTGACTATCATGACCTTTGCTTTAAGCAACGCATGCAGTTCTTCTTTTACCTGCTGCATCGGAACCGTTCGTACCGGTTCATTCGATGACAGGCAAAAAGAGCAGCGATACGGGCAGCCGCGGGATGCCTCATAATAATACATCTTGTGATCCTGAAACGAAAAGTTCCGGTACACAGGTGGCAAGCTGGACAGATTGACCGGATCTAAAGGTTTATCCGATACCTTTACATTTCCCTCTTCCCGATACCAAAGACCCGGAACATTCTCTTCCGGACCGGTAAAGAGTAGAGGAAGACTTTCTTCTCCTTCGCCACTGAGAATCAGATCGATTTCAGCGTGTCTTTTTATCCATTGTCCGGCGTCATAGGATACTTCCGGCCCACCAAGAAGTATTGCCGTTTGCGGACGGGCTGCCTTGATCCGTCTTGCCAGTGTCAGAACAATGTCGATATTCCATATATAGCAGGAAAAAGCCACTAAATCCGCATTTTCTTCTATAATGGCACGAAACACAGAATCCCGGTTCTCATTAATCGTAAATTCCCGGACCACCGCCTCCGTCTCCAAAGGCATGCGAACCAACGAATACAGCGCAAGGGCCGTATGGGAAAAACTGGCATTCAGACCGACAAAAAGCGTCTTGTTAAACTTCATACTACATTTTCTGCGGTGCTTCAATACCCAGTACAGAAAGACCGTCCTTCAGGATCACGCGGCAAGCATCGACCAATGACAAATACGCTGCCCGGGCTTTTCCCTCCGCACGCAGAATCGGGGTCGTATTATAGAATTTGTTGAACTGTTTTGCAATCTCCAAAATCTGACGCGTCAGCAAATACGGTTCGTTCTTTTGCATGGCATCCAAAATAGCGTCCGGGTATTCATCCATCGCTTGAATCAGGCGATATGCCTCCTCGTTTTCTGTAAGGGGCGTTACATCCTCCGGTATTTCCGCTCCTTCCGCCCGCGCCAGAATACTGCAGGCACGTGCATGCGTATACTGTACATAGGGTCCCGTTTCGCCTTCAAAACTCAGTGTCCTGTCCCATTGGAAGGTATAGTCTTTGATCCGGTTATTGAACAGCTCCTGAAAAATGACCGCACCGATCCCGACTTGTTGCGCAACCGTTTCTTTGTCTTGTAAGGAGGGATTTCTTGCATCGATAATTTCCGCTGTCTTGTCAATGGCTTTATGCAGCACTTCTTCCAGGAAAATCACTTTTCCGTGTCGTGTGGACATGGCACCTTCTTCCATCCCGATATGTCCGAACGGAATGTGTTCGCAATCGTCTGCCCATGCATGCCCCATTTTACGAAGAACCGCAAAAAGTTGTTGAAAATGCAGTGCTTGCGGAGCACCGACCACATATAGATTCTTGTCAAAATCATAGGTATTTTTGCGATAAATCGCTGCAGCCAGATCGCGTGTAATATACAGGGTCGATCCGTCCGATTTTTGTATCAAAGCCGGCGGCATATTTTCGTCTTTTAAATCCACGATACGGGCGCCATCGGATAACTCCAGCAGATTCTTTTCCTCGAGTTTCTGAATCACCGCATCCATTTTATCTGAATAAAAGCTCTCTCCGTTCCACGAATCAAACTGAATTCCCAGCAAATCGTAAACACGGCTGAATTCTTTCAGGCTCAGGTCCTTGAAAGTCTGCCAAAGCTGTACGGCTTCCGGATTCCCTTCTTCCAATTCCTTAAACCAGTAGCGGGCCTCTTCCTTATATGCAGGGTCTGCTTCCGCTTCTTTATTATAGCGAACGTATAAGTCCAGCATCGCAGGAATCGGATCCCGGCGAATTGTATCCATATCGCCCCATTTTTTGTAAGCGGCGATCATCATGCCAAACTGCGTTCCGTAATCACCCAGATGATTAATGGCAATGGTTTTGAAACCCAGTTTTTTATAAATATTTCGCAAGGCATTCCCGATCACCGTTGAGCGTAAATGCCCGATATGAAACGGTTTTGCGATATTGGTGGAGGAAAACTCCACAATGACGGTTTGGCCCCGCCCCATGTCAGCTGAACCATAGGCGTCCTTTTCCAAAACGGCCTGCAGCAGATTCCTGACGCGATAGGAACGATCCACAAAGAAATTCACATACGGACCGGCGGCTTCCACTTTGTGAAAGGGCATCGGTACGGTTAAAGACTGCGCCAGATCACCCGCGATTGCCACCGGTGATTTGCGCATGGTTTTTGCCAGCTTAAAGCAAGGGAATGCATAATCTCCCATAGCCCGTTCCGGCGGGATTTCTATATTGGCAAGTATCTCCTCTTTCGCTAAACCGATATCCTGTTTTTCCAGGAGACCGGCTACGATTTCTATTTCCCTGTTCATTATTTTCTCCTCTCTTAGAGTTCGGCTATCGTGACACCGTCCCCGCCTTCCTGTGGCGTTCCTAAGCGATATTTCCGTACCTGCGGATGCTCGCGCAGATATTCGGTGATGGCCTGCCGAAGCTGGCCGGTCCCTTTTCCGTGTATGATTTCAATCCGTTCGACATTGGATAAAATACTCGCATCCAAAAACTGATCGGTCTTCATCAGCGCCTCATCCACCCGCAAGCCTCTGAGATCCAAAGTGGAACCGGCGCTTTGTGTGCTTCGTTCCTGCAGCAGTTTTTTCGTAGAAGTTGCACCCGTCTTTTTCACTTCTTTTTCCACCCGGCGGATCTCATCGATTCCTACTGTCACTTTCAGCAGGCCAATCTGCACGGTCACTTGTCCGGCATTGTCAGGAAGCGTCAAAACTTCCCCCTGATCGCCCATGGTTAAAACCTCCACCGTCTCCCCTAAGCGCAGGTTTTCGGGTATATTGTCGCTTTTTTTCTTAAGCGGTTTTTCTTTTGGTCGGAAACGGGCTTCCTGTTCTCTGAGGGCCTGTTGGGCACGCGCTGCAGCCCGGTGACTGTCTTTTCCGGATTGTTTCAGATCCGCAATGATGCGTTGGACTTCTGCTCGGGCTTCTTCGATCAAACGGTCCGCTTCCTGCTGTCCTTTCCGGATTTCTTTTTCTCTGAGCGCGGTGTTTTTTTGTATCAATGTATCCAGTGCATCCTGTTTCTTTTGCCAGTCATCGCGCAATTGTTCCTGCCGGATGCGTTCCTGCTCGGCGATCTGCTGTTCCTTTTCGATCCGCGACAACACATCTTCAAAAGCCTGATTCTCTGAACTGATTTTCTCTCTGGATTTCTCTATCAGATGATCCGGCAGTCCCAGACGTTTGGAAATCTCAAAGGCGTTTGACTTGCCGGGCAGTCCGATCTGCAGACGATAGGTTGGCCGCAATGTAGCCAGATCGAATTCCATCGATGCATTGCGAACACCCTCTGTGTTTAAGGCAAATAATTTCAGCTGGGAATAGTGTGTTGTTGCAACCGTATGAATCTTTCTATGCAGGAGTTCTTCAAGTATGGACATAGCCAACGCGGCCCCTTCGATCGGGTCGGTTCCGGCTCCCAGTTCATCCAGAAGAATGAGCGATGTATCGGTCATATTTTCCAGTATACGCACGATATTTGTCATATGCGACGAGAAGGTAGACAAAGATTGCTCGATCGACTGTTCGTCTCCGATATCGGAATACACGGCATCATAAATCGGCAGTTCCGGTTTTCTATCTGTCGGGATATGCAAACCGGCCTGCGCCATCATACAGCAAAGCCCGATGGTTTTCAGAGTAACGGTTTTTCCTCCGGTATTGGGCCCGGTAATAATCAGTGCGGTAAAAGACTCTCCCAATTCAACATCGATCGGAACCACCGTTTTGGGATCCAGCAAAGGATGCCGGGCCTGCTTTAAACATAGTCGTCCGTTTTTTCGTAAAGTAGGCTTCTCCCCGCGCAGGGAAAACGCATAGCGCCCTTTTGCAAACAGAAAATCAAGCTCTGTCATGATTTCCTGATTCTGTTCCAATTCTTCTGTATAGCCGGCGAGACTATCCGACAATTCCCGGAGAATCCGTTCGATTTCCTGTTCTTCTTCCAAGAGCAGCTGCCGGATTTCATTATTCAAGGTGACCACCGCCATCGGCTCAATGTAAACCGTCTGCCGGCTGGCGGACTGATCATGCACAATGCCGGGGAAATGACCGCGTGCTTCCGCTTTTACCGGAAGTACATAGCGGCCGTCCCGTACCGTCACAAGTAATTCGCGCAGTTTCTTCTGCTGATCCGGCGAACGAAGAAACTGCTGCAGTTTATCCTTTACCTCCCCTTCTTTTCGCTGGATCGCATGGCGGATCCTGCGCAAGGCGGGCGTTGCATCATCGGCGATTTCTTCTTCCGAAAGGATAATGCGAAAGATCTCTTCGCGAATGCCTGAAAGAGGCACCAATCGCTGTATCAGATCTTCCAGGCGCGGATAAAGACCTTCTTCATCCTCGCCAAAAAAATGTTTCATTTCGCCACAGGCGCGGAGCAGATCTCCTATGGATAAGAGCGCCCCGGGTCGAAGGGAACCCCCTTTACGCAATCGGGAAAAGCTCTCTTTCTGCTCGCGTATGCCGAACAAGGGAGGGGTTCCGATCTTAATGATCGCCTCGTAGGCTTCGGCGGTTTCTTCCTGCGCATGGGTAATCGATGCAGACAAGGTCATCGGCAACAATTGCAGGCAACGGTCTTTCCCCGGAGCCGATGTGGCGAATCCGGCCAGATTTTGCCGTATCTTATCGTATTCCAGTACACGAATACTTCTTTCATTGTCCATTATTCGACCCCCCTGTTCCAGCGTATATCCGACATTTCTTTCATTTGCCAGTAGTCCGTGCGTTTTGGCGGTTCCTCCGGTTTGCGCTCAATCAGCCTTTTTTCGGCATAGTTGAGCCAGGCCGCATTCGAAGGGTCATCGCCCAGATGCAGACGGTAGGCGGCCGGACGGATCGAAGCGTCCGCAAAGCGGTCGATCCGGTTCAAAGTGTCACTGAAGTACAGATAACTCAGACGCCCTTTTCGTTCCACATAATAGACGGCCCCATGCGCATCGGTTAATGTAGAGCGGGCAAATGCACAGGAAGCGCATCCGCTGTCATTCTTGCATCCTTTTTCTACGGCAAAGGGACATTGCCTGAGCTTCATGGCGACCACAGGCCCAAAGACGATCACTTCCGCTTCTTTCACAAACGGTGCGGCTGCCATCTCCTGTCCGGCCATTTCAACGGAAGCGGTTATGCCGGTGCTGCCGGGCATGGCCAGGAGCGCGTCGGCACAGGCGTCGTTCATGCAATGCACTGATGCGTCAAAATGTACGGGCAATCTGACCGAACGGGCAATTTCTGCCCCGGCCAGGTCTTTGGCCAAAATGCCGTCGAACGCGTGCGCGTTTTTTTGTGCAAAAACTTCTGCCTTTTCATCGGCAGGCTCCGGCAAAACCAGAAAGACCGGACAATTCCATTGTTCTTTATAGCGAAGAATCTCCTCTGTGTCTGAGGTATACACCCGGTCGATTGCATCCATCGGTAAATGGTCCGTCAGACGGTTGTCGGCAATTTCGATATGCAAACCCGGTTTACCGACCATTTGAAACGCCCGTGCCGGCTTGTCCGATTGCCGTTTTCTGTTGTGATGCGTTGCCAGTTTATCTTGTAATTGCGATACCGCTTCTCTTCTGATCCGATTGATCTCACCCAAAGGGATGAACAAGTCCTCACCCCAATGCAGATAGATCACAGGAGTCGAAAAAACCGTCTCTCCCGTGCGGGCAAGGCGTGAGCGGATATCTTCTTCTGTTACTGGCTGTTTGCGGGCCTTTTGCACCACCGCTTCGCTTTGTACGGTGACATTTGCATGCCCGGACACCGCCTGCAATACAGCAGGTTCTCCTTCATTTGCCTGAAAGCTGAATTGCAGCGGCAGTTGCAACGCCTCTTCCTGCGCTTTACACAAGGCGTTTTCTATCCGCTTTGCGTACAATCTGCGTACCGGCGTTCCGGTTTTGGCATCCGGAAATGCCTCCAGTGCGTATCGGCCACCCACAGGAATTTGGCTTGTAATAGTAAGGGGTATCTCTTTTCCCCGTTCGGTTACAATCTGCAGGGTGTCCCCCGACTCGCACGCTTTCGTACAGGCGATATGCTTTCCGTATTCTCCGCTGCGTATGGTCCCGATCACCGTCCCGCGTCCGCTTGCTTCGGTTTGTGCCGCCGCACGCCCGAAATCACCCAGCGTAAATCCTTTTGTAAAAGACCGGCTTGAAACATCCAATAAGTCCGTTTTGATCGGTTCATTATTCAACGCCGCTTTCACCATTTTGGTTACGGCAAAGACATATTCCGGTTTTTTCATCCGGCCTTCGATCTTAAGGGATCGGATATGCAGTTTTTTCCAGGTCTCCATATGGTCCAATGTGTTCAGATCACGCAGGCTTAAAAGGGTATCGGGCTGACCCGTCTTCGTCTGATACACTTTTCTGCACGGTTGCGCGCATCGCCCGCGATTTCCGGAACGCCCGCCGATCAGTCCGCTCAGCAGGCACTGTCCGGAAACGGAAACACACAGCGAACCATGTACAAACAGTTCTACCTCAACATTTGAACCATCCCGCATACGCTCCAACTCTTCCAGTGTCGTTTCGCGTCCCGCGATGATACGTTCAAATCCCAGCTTTTCCGCCTGCAAAATACCCGCCAGCGAATGCACATTCATCTGAGTACTCGCATGCAGCGACAAAGTGGGATACCGCTGTTTCAGTATAGAAAACAAGCCCATATCCTGCAGAATAATCGCATCGATATCCGCTTGTACGGCCGCGTCGGCAAAGTCGAGAATCTCATCCATTTCGTGATTTTTCACCAGGGTATTTAAGGTCAGATAGGTTTTTACACCACGTAAATGGCAGTCCTGTATGGCCTGTTTTACCTCTTCATCGGTAAAATTACCGGCGAATGCGCGTGCATTACCGGTTTTTCCGCCTAAATAAACCGCGTCGGCACCCGCGGCCAATGCTGCTTCCAGCATGGCCCGGTTGCCGACGGGTGCAAGTACTTCTATCTTAGGCATTCTCTGCGCCTTTATTATACACAACGGATTTCTTCAATTCCGCGTTCTCCTTGGTTATATCGATCAGCGTCTGTTGCAAATGCGCTAATGACTGCTCTACCCGAACCATTTCCTGTTGTTTTTCTTCCAACGCATCCTTGGCCGCTTTGCTGTCCTGCGCGGCACCGGTCATGCGTTTGTTGATATCGCCGATCGTATTCAGCGAATTGACCAGATCATCCTTGAGCCGGCTGATTTCCCGTTCCAATGCCTGGTTCTCCGCGATTTTACGATCCTTTTCCGAGGTCAGAAGGTCAAAGTTCTCCATGGGTTCCCGCGAAATCTCGCGCAGTTCCGCTAATTCTCTTTTTACCGCAAACATCTCCCCGGCGATATTTACTGCTGCCAGTATCGTAGCAAGCTGCAGTCCGAGTCGCTTGTTTCCTTCCAATGTTTCGGATATTTTTCCGTCCACGAAGGATGCGATCCGACGCGCCTCGTCCGGATTGACATCTGCCCGCAGCGTTAACGGATAACCTGAAATGGTTACATCGATTTTCTGTTCCATATTGCCTCCTTGCTATGCCCGGAGAGTCGCTCCCAGCGTTTGTTCGGCCTTTTGGATCAACGCTTTGTGCACGCGTGTTGCATCTTCTTCCTTCAAGGTCTGCTGCGGATCCTGATAGGTCACCTGGAACGCCAAACTCTTCTTGCCTTCCGGCAGCTGCTGTCCTTCGTAAATGTCAAACAATGCGATGGATTGGATGATCGGTTCGTTGACGCTGTACAAAGCGGCCAGTACATCCCCTACTCTTTGGTTCTTGTCTACGACCAGCGCCAGGTCTCTTTTCATGCTGGGATAGCGGTTGATCGCTGTATAGCTGCGCTCCGCCCGATACATAGCGGCGATTTTTTCAAAGGCAAACTCTCCCAGGTATAAGCGCGGCGCAAGATCCAGCCCTTCGGATACGGCGTAGCTGATTTCCCCGAAACAGCCGATTTCTACCCCTTCGGCAAACAGCACCGCTGCACGGCCCGGATGGAACCAGGGCTTGTCGGTGCATTCCTCCACCCGGAGATCCCGGATTCCGAACGCGTGCAATAAGGTGAAGATCGCGCTTTTCATTGCATAAAAGTCGACCGCATCACCGTACATACCCAAGGCAAGAGAGCGTCGCTCTTCCGGCAGTTCTTCCCCGGTCGGGAAAAATGTGTTCCCCAGTTCATAGATAAACAGCTCTTCTCTTCCGTTTTTAACATTAAACGCCAGAATATCCAGCATATTCGGCAAAAGAGTCGTCCGCATGACGCTGTAATCTTCCCCCAGGGGGTTTTTTAGCTTCAGCACTTTGCGAAGCGGATCGTCCGCGGGTATGCAGAGTCGATCATACGCTTTTTCACTGATAAATGAATAGGTCAGTGCTTCGGAGAAGCCCAGCCCGTACAATTTCTCTCTTGCATGATCTTCAATCCGGCGGATTGGAAGTTTCCCCCCTTCGGACAATACCCCTTCCACCGGTTTGGGTTGAATATTGGCCAGACCGTGCAAGCGGGCAATCTCTTCGGCAATATCGGCCGGAATCCGCAGATCGGAGCGGTATTCCGGAACATGCACAAGAAGTTTGTCTCCGTCTTCTTCGGTTTGCAAAAAGAGTCGTTCCAGATAAGACTGCATTTCATCCGTACGCAGATTCGTTCCCAAGAGCCCGTTGATTCTGTCCGGACGAATGGCAATCGTGATCGCTTCGGGTTTGTCGTTGTTTCTGTCGATCGCACCTTCCACAACTTTTCCCACTCCGATGCGCTCGGCCAATTGGCATACACGGTCCATCACACGGGGGATCATACCGGGCACCAATCCCTTTTCATAGCGGGAGGATGCTTCACTGCGCAAGCCATGTCGTTTTGCCGAAGTACGGATCGTGTCGCTGGCAAAAACGGCGCACTCAATCAGGATATTCTTCGTCTTATCTGTAATTTCCGAATCAAAACCGCCCATTACGCCGGCCATGCCGATCGGGTCTTTGCTATCGGCAATGATCAGGTCTTTGTCGGTGAGTACTTTTTCGGTTCCGTTCAGCAAGAGCAGCGTCTCGCCTTCTTCCGCACGGCGTACAACGATCGTTTTATCTTTGACCGTATCGATATCGAATGCGTGCAAAGGCACGCCCATTTCGAGCATAACGTAATTTGTTATATCGACAATATTGTTGATCGGACGCATGCCCGCCTGCATGAGCCGGTTTTGCATCCATTGGGGAGAAGGTTCGATCACCACATCATGAATCACACGCCCCATATAGCGGATACATTCATCCGATTCCAGGCGGATATCAGTCAGATAGTCGGAAATCGCACCGAAGGATTCTTCTTCCTTGCCTTCCGGCAGCCTGAGTTCTGTCTGAAAAGTAGCTGCACTCTCTCTTGCCATGCCGATAACCGACAGGCAATCCGGGCGGTTCGGCGTCACTTCAATTTCCAGGACGGCCTCATCCGAACCGATCACTTCCTGAAACGGTGCCCCGGGTGTTCCTTCTTTGGTTAGAAAGATTCCGTCGGCAAAGGCTTTAGGAATCACGCTGTCCGGCAATCCTAATTCTTCCAGTGAACACAGCATGCCGTCCGATATGACACCGCGAAAATCCGTCGGGGTAATGCGGGTTCCGTTTGCCAGAACCGCTCCGTCCAACGCAACCGGGACGTTCCAGCCTTCTTTTACATTGGGGGCTGCGGTTACCAGCGTTTTTTTCGTGCTTCCCAAATCGACCGTAACCAGCTTCAGACGATCGGCATTGGGATGGGCTTCAATTTTTTCTATATGGCCTGTTACAATCCCCGATACGGGTTTTCCCAGCGTTCCGATGGAATCCACATGCGATCCGCTGTCGGTAATTCCGTTGGCAAAGGCTACAGGACTTACCGTAACATCCGTATATTGTTGTAACCAAGATAGCGGTAATAACATGGATACCTCCTAAAACTGTTCCAGGAATCGCTGGTCGTTTTCGTATAGCAGACGGATATTCGGAATGCCGTGTTTCACCATCGTGATCCGGTCAATTCCCATACCAAAGGCAAAGCCGCTATATACGTCCGGGTCGATTCCGCACATACGTAAGACATTGGGATGCACCATCCCGCATCCCAGGAGCTCCATACTCCAGCCGGTAAAATTGCAGGCTGCACAGCCGTCTCCATGGCAATGCGGACAGGATACATCCACCTCGGCAGAAGGCTCTGTGAACGGGAAATAATGCGGGCGGAAACGGGTCTTCGTGTGTTCTCCTAGCAGTCGTTTCACAAATACATTTAAGGTATCGATCAAATTGGCCATACTGATATTCTTATCGATGACCATGCCCTCAATCTGATGAAACATCGGACTGTGCGTATCGTCCACATCGTCAAAGCGGAAGGTGCGGCCGGTGCAAACCATCCGGATCGGCGGTTCCTGCCGCATCATGACGCGCACTTGAACCGGCGAGGTATGCGTGCGTAAAACTGTATTTTCTGAAAAGTAAAAGGTATCGCTTAAGTCTCTGGACGGATGATGCAAAGGGGTATTCAGTTTATCAAAATTGTTTTCCACCAATTCCACTTCGGGACCTTCTTCCACCCGGTAGCCCATGGAAATAAAGAGCTCTTCCAGCTCTTCCATCGTTTTTTGCAGCGGATTTCTATGTCCGAGCCGAAACGCCGGACGGTCCACAGTAATATCGATTCGTTCTTTTTCCAAACGAACGGTATCGGCCGCCTGTTTCAGCTCTGCTTGGCGTTTTTGCAAAGCATCTTCAAAATGCGCACGGGTCTCGTTGACAATTTTACCGATAACCGGTTTTTCTTCGGCCGACAGTTTTCCCATCTGCTTCAACAGAACCGTTAATTCGCCCTTTTTCCCCAAATACTTGATGCGGATCGCATCCAATTCTTTCATATCCGTAACCGATTGTATGGTTCGGTCCATTTCGGATTGCATGGTACGCAGCTGTTGTTCCATAAATACCTCCTGTGTCACGAAATATTGTATCATATAATGCGCGTTTTATGCCCTTTTAGGCAAGAGGCCGAAAACAAAAAATGCGAACGAATTCTATCGTCCCCATTTTCCTTGAAAGGCGGTAAACATCAGGATACCTCCGGCCACTCCCACATTCAAGGACTCGGTTTGCCCGGCCATCGGGATACGAAGATGCGTATGGAGCAAAGCATCCACTTCTTTTCGTATGCCATGCGCTTCCGAACCCAAAACGAGAACGGTTTGCTCCGGCCACGGATCCGGGGTCCAGTCGCCTTCCAGACTCGCTCCGGCAAAAAAATGCGTTTGTGCCAGGTCCTGCAAATCCTGCAAAGACAAGACTTGTGGCCTGTGACGCAGGATGGCTCCCATACTTGCCTGTACCGCTTTGGGATTCAAAGGATCGGCACAGTCCGGTGTAATCCAAACGGAAAAGTCAAAAGCTTCGGCCGTTCGTAAAAGCGTCCCCATATTTCCCGGATCCGCTACCCCGTCCAATAAAAGGGTGTGCCCGCGCTTCGTATGAGGGATTCTTACCGGATTGAGAATTGCCAACACGCCCTGCGGTGCCGTCTGCGTACTCATATGGGAAAAGACACTCTCTGTAACCAGAATCTGCTGTATGCCTGCAGCGATTTGTACTTTTTCGGTCGTAAAAACCGCCTCGACGGCTTCCGGACAATCGCGGAGTGCTTCTTCCACCATTTTGCTTCCTTCCACCACAAAACGCTTTTCTTTTTTTCTTCCTTTCGCCGAACGCAAAGAACGGATCATCTTAATGCGCGGATTATAAATCGATTCAATTCGCATGATCATCTAAACGCTCAAATGCACGGATTTGTTCTTTATGCCCCAATACGGTCAGTATGGTATTTGGCTGTACGATTGTGTCGCCGCCGGGATTGAGCAAAAGCCTCTCCTCTTCCTCTTTCAGGGCAATCACATTCAAACCGTACTGATGGCGGATATCAATCTGTTTGATACTCTTTCCCACCCAGGAACGAAGCGGTCGGATTTCCAGCAGATCAAACTCTTCGGAGAGAGCGATAAAATCCATAATCTGCCGATTGGTCAAAGAATGTGCCAGCCGGATCCCGCTGTCTCTTTCCGGGAATACGGTTTTTGTTGCACCGATCTTGTCCAGCACACGCGCGTGGATCTCGTCCTTGGCTTTTGCAATAACCAGGGGGATCCCCAATTCTTTACACACCAATGCCGACATAATCGATGCCTGGTAATTGGACACAATGGCGATCACCGCGATATCAAAATTCGAGATCCCCAGTTCATATAAGACCCCATCCTGCGAAACATCAGCTACTACCGCATGGGTTACCCTGTCAGCCAATCCATCGATCCGGTCTGCATCCCTGTCTATCAGCAGAACTTCATGCCCGAGCTCCATCGCGGTTTCTGCAAAACTTGCGCCGAAACGACCGGCGCCGATAACCACAATCTGTTTTGATTCCATATTATCCCACCATCACATTTCCTTCCGCACTGCGGTAGTCCGCCTTCTTCTTCCGCTGGATCAGTGCATACGCCAAGGTCACCGGCCCAACGCGCCCCGCATACATGGTTATTGCGAGCAACACTTTGGACAATGTCGATAATCGCGGTGTCAGATCCATCGTCAAGCCGACGGTGGCAAAGGCAGAAACCGTTTCATAGATCGACTGCAAATACGGTATGTTTTCTTTCACTGCAAGAATAAAACTGATGCTGATCACCCATACTAGCGCAATCATGATCATCGTGAGCGCGCGCATGACCACATCCGAATGAATGCTCCTTTTGAAAACCTCTATATGGGAAGCGCCCTGTATCTGCGCGCGGGTAGACAAAAGCAAAACGGCAAAGGTTGTCGTTTTAATCCCACCGGCCGTGCCTGCCGGTGAACCGCCGATAAACATTAGAAATATCGACAAAACAAGACTGATTTCTGTCAGATTGCTTTGGGACACACTGTAGAATCCGGCTGTCCGTGTGGTAACAGACTGAAAAAAGGCCGCTTGCCATCTTTCCCACACGGGTAATGTAGCCCATGTAGCCGGATTTTTGCTCTCAATGAGAAAAAACAGCAGGGTACCGCCGGCCAAAAGAAACATCGTCATGGAAAGAACCAGTTTGGTATGCAGCTGCCACCGCTTTCTGTTTCGCCGGAACAGATCCATATGAACACTGAAACCCAGTCCGCCCGCAATGATCAAGGCAGCGATTGTAAGCTGTACGACAGAATTTGCCTGAAACGGAAGCAGACTGTCACCAAACAGATCAAAACCGGCATTGCAAAACGCAGACACCGCATGAAAAACCGAATACCACAAGCCGGTTTTCCATCCGTACAGCGGGATCCATTGCGTGCTCAGAAATACAGCACCGAGCATTTCCACACCAAGGGTAGCCAGCATGATATAGCGCATCCATCGCACCATACCGGTGAGGGATTCCTGTCCGAATTGTTCTTTTATGACGAGGCGATCGCTCAGAGTGATTTTTTTGTGCAGAAGCATGGCTATTAGAACCGTCATTGTCATAAAGCCAAGCCCGCCGATCTGAATTAGGACAAGGATTACCGCCTGACCAAAAACCGACCAGTAAACCGCTGTGTTTACGACCGCAAGACCCGTTACACAAGTTGCGGATGTCGCCGTAAAGAAGGCATCCATGAAAGTTGTCCCCACACCCGCTGCCGAACTGACCGGGTGCATCAGGAGCAAAGTTCCCACCGCTATCATAAACAGAAATCCCACCGCAAGAACCAGCGGAGGATTTTTTTGCCAGTGCCGAATCGCTGGAATTTGCATGCATTATCTCCGTAAGAACGCAAAAAGCCCCGTTAAGGGACTTATGCTTCTTTTACCAACTCCACCAATTTCTGGAAACCTTCGGGATCATGAATCGCCATTTCCGAAAGCATCTTGCGATTGATGTCGATATTCTTCTTTTTCAAACCATCCATAAAACGGCTGTAGCTCATGCCATACTGACGGACGGCGGCATTGATACGGGTGATCCAGAGCTTGCGGAAATTGCGCTTGCGCTGTTTGCGTCCGATATAGGCATTGGACAAAGCTTTCATCACTGCCTGATTAGCAGTCTTGTACAGCTTGGAACGCGCACCGTAATAGCCTTTAGCCTGCTTTAATACCTTCTTGTGTTTATATTTTGTATTTACTCCACGTTTTACTCTCGCCATTGTTCGTACCTCCTTACGGGATCATGTGATTGATTCTTTTTTGGTCGCTCGGGCTAACCAAAGTGGATTTGCGCAGATTGCGGATGCGCTTCGGCGACTTTTTGCCCGTAATATGACTTTTATATGCTTTGTATCTTCGCAGTTTTCCGGAAGCCGTGCGCTTAAAACGCTTGGCGGATCCCCGGTGTGTTTTCATCTTGTTAGACATCTTAGTCCTCCTTGCTTGATTTTGGACCTAAAAACATAACCATGCTTCTGCCTTCCATGGCGGGTCGTTTTTCTATCGTGCTGTATTCCGAAACCATTTCGACAAAATCGTCCAATACTTCTCGTCCGAGTTCGGTATGACCGAGCTCGCGACCGCGAAAACGAACAGAAACTTTTACCTTGTCTCCGTTTTTAAGAAACTCTCTGGCATTTCTTGCCTTGACTTCCAAATCATGGGTGTCGATATTCGGCGACATCCGGACTTCTTTGACGGTAATGGTTCTTTGGTTCTTGCGTGCTTCCTTTTCTTTTTTGGCAAGCTCGTATTTATACTTGCCATAGTCGAGAATTTTGCAGACCGGCGGTTTGGCATTGGGCGCAACATTGACAAGATCCAGTTTCTTTTCCATCGCAATGTCGATAGCGCGCCGGGTAGGCATAACACCCAGTTGTTGCCCGTCTGCGTCGATCAGCCGAACTTCTCGCTCCCGGATCTGATCGTTAATTTGCAATTCCTTTATTGCAGGCACCTCCTAAATAAAATTTCATAAAAAATAGCGGGCAAAAATACCCGCTATCCATAGATCGCACACTATAAGGATGAACCTGGCAACTTACGTCGACAGGTGAGAAGCGGTTACTTCTGCTTGGACCTTATACAGTATATGCGATGTTTTGCTTTGTGTCAACATTTTGGCGCGATCTTATCCATTGCATCCTTTAGCAATAATGCAGAACTACATCTTTTCCCAAACGCCGCAACAATTCGGCCAGTTCTTCCAGCTGCCGCATTTTGTAGCTGAAGCTGAATTGACTCCCCTGCCCCTGATGAGCCGGGTTCACCGCAGAACCGGCAAAGATGAAAATATCGGTGGCGTCTAAGAGATAGCGTGACAAACGCGCTGCTGCATCATTTTTGCGCAGCCGTTCTTCGATATCCTGACCGGCAAAGGTTTCACGTATATTGCGCAGCACATAAGAAACCGTAATAACCCCTTCTGTGACCAGATCGACCCCTTCCAAATGGCATACCGGCGGAATTTCCGATTCTGCAGCAGCCGGTTCGCACACGATGCTTCGTCCCAGATGACTCGCCACAATATCGGCCGTGGTCCCGCCGCAGACGATATGGTATCCGTCTCGCTGCAAAAACTCCTTTACCACACCGGCGTCTTCTTCCGGGTCATGCGGCGGTCCGATCATCAGATTAAGCACGGCTCGTTTCCGGAATTTGATACCGCACACGGTCGAATCATCATACGGCTTTTCACCGTACAATTCAAGCACGCGATCCATCAGAATATTTACGAGTGTGCGGGCCGAATAATCCGGAAAATACATGTACTGCATAAACTCCGCAATATCAGGGCCGGTCCAATCCTGATTCAACTGCATTTCCGTACCGGCATACAATACGCCGTCCGAATAAAACAGGACCACATCATCTTCTTGCACCTGAAAACGCGAGCGGATCAGCTGCCGGTTATGGACGGTTTTTGTGACCCGTTCCACATGGTGCGGCCGGCCATCCCGCAGAAACAGAAAAGGCGGATTATCGTATTCAATAATCGTCAGATAATCATCTTTGTCCATCGCGGCAATCGTGAAGGTGGAATATGCGATATTGCGGGTACCGCACACAGGCAAAGTTTCCAGCATACACCCGATTGCTTCTTCGAGTGCCATGCCGCCGGCCAGCATGGTGGAGAGCATTTTGGCTGTCATGGTGGAAAGAATATTGGCTTTCACACCGCTGCCCAAACCGTCCGCCATGACAAGAATGGTCCGGTTGTCTCCCTTTTGCAGTTCGACATGATCCCCGCACAGCTCTTCCGTGTACCGATTCCTGGACACCACGGCAATGTCCGGAAACAGGCTATTCATCCCGGAGCCGCTCCTGCAGCTGCGACAAAGCAATTTTTGTTTCCGCTGTGGTTTCTCCCAATAGCGACGCGATCTCCTGTACAATCCGCATCTGCTTGTTAATCACCTGATCGGTAATCTCCAGTGTCTGTTGGGTCAGCTGCTCTCTTGCGCTTCGTTCCGACTCCGCTCCCGTGATATCGCGCAGAATAATGATCACTGCGCGGAAATTCTCATCATATACCACGTTTTGTTCTGCCGTAATGCCGTAGGAATCAAAGCTTTTGCGTCCGGAGATGACGCGGCCCGTCAGCATCGCTTCGATATATTCATCGACCTCGGTGAGCTGATTGAGGCGCATCGTACGGATATCTTCTTCTTTGGCTACTGAAAACCAGTGTCTTGCGGTGGGATTCATCATTTGGATATTCAACTGCTCATCGGCCACAATGATCCCGTTGGGTGTATTCTTAGTGACCAGATTGGAAAAGCTCTCCGCTTTTTCCTTCAAAAACGGCATGCACATGGAAAGGTCCGCTTTGCCCCGATACACGGCAAGCGCTTTGCTCCGGCAGGTGTTGTACCCGCAGGAACCGCAATTGAGTTCATCTTCCGGTTTGGTTTTTCCGATATGGGCCAGAATCCGTTTGATCTCTTCTTCATCGGGGGTCTGCTGATCAACTTTTATCCAATTCATTGTTTTGTACAGAGCATTGGATACCGGGCTGTCGATTTTCCAGTGCTCGGGTCCCGAAAAAGATTCCACCTGCACGCGGTTGCGAACCTGGCTGTATCGCTGCTCGCCCATGACCGGACCGCCGGCACAGCTGCCTTCGCAAATCGACATTTCGATAAAGCAGTTTTTGAGCGCTCCGTTTTCAAGGTCCCGTAAAGCCTTAATGCACTGCTCCGCACCGTCGATCGCCATATACGATACCCCGGGCTGATCGGCTTTCATGCTGCGGATGATACCGCCCGGGATCGGGAACAGTCTGGCCCGCCCCTTAAGTCTTTCATCGGGCAGAATCACCGGTGAGACGTCCTCTTCTTCCATCCATTCTTCAAGTTCTTCAAAAGTAAGCACGGCATCTACAATATCGGGATACTGTTCGGCTTCTTCTTTTTTGGCAATACAGGGCCCGATAAAAACCACCTTCGCATCGGGGTCTTTTTCTTTCATCATCTTCGCATGGGTTTGCATCGGCGAGAGACGTTTTGCCATGTATTTCAGCAAATGCGGGAAATACTTCTGCACGAGCAGATTCGCAGAATGACAGCAGGTGCTGATCACGACATCCTGTTCCCCCGAGGCCAAAAGCGCGTCATATTCCGCGGCGATCACCGTCGCGCCTTCAGCCGTTTCCGAAACATCCGAAAACCCTAATTTTGCCAGTGCTTCGTACATGGTGTTGCGATTCGTATAGGGAAATTTTGCAATAAAACTGGGGGCAAGGCTGGCTACAACCCGGTGCGTCTTCATCCATTCGCGTACCCGATCGGTATCCTTGCGAATGGTCTTGGCATGTTGGGGGCATATAATATAGCAAGTGCCGCATAGAATGCACTCGTCCTCCATTATATTCGCCTGCCCGTCACTGAAATTGATCGACTTCACCGGGCAGTGCCGTATGCATTTGTAACAGTTCCTGCAGTCCGAAACATGCAGCGACAGATAGCTCATCGCTACCTCCTTTCATGAGATGGCGGGTTGCAGCACACGCCGGTTTCTAAATCTTCTTCTTCGGGGAATAATCCGTATGAAGCAGCAGATGCGGCAGTTCGCTATAAGGCTCGCCGAGATACTCATCATAGATCTTTTTGATCATCGGATTATCATGCGATTTGCGCAGGGTCTTGCTGCGGTCTTCTGCATAAATCGCGGCCTGTCTCTTCTTGAGAACCTCTTCATTCCCATGGTGATACGGCTGACCGCCGCCACCGATACAACCGCCGGGACAAGCCATAATTTCTATGGCCTGGAAGTCATAGGTACCGTCACGAACCCCGTCCAAAAGCTTGCGGGCATTGCCCAGTCCGTGTGCAATCCCGATATTCAGTTCCAGATCGCCTACCTGGACTTTCCCCGACCGAATACCGTCCAAGCCGCGCAATTGTTCAAATTCCACTTTTTCCAGAGTTTCTCCGGTAACCCACTCGTATGCCGTACGCACGGCAGCCTCAATAACTCCGCCGGTCGTGCCGAATATCACGGCGGCACCGGTGGATTCACCCATCAGCGAGTCGAATTCCGACTCTTCCAGTTTATCAAATTCAATCCCGGTATATTGCATCATGTACGCGAATTCCCGCGTGCTCATAACAAGATCCACATCGTGCATATCCGAATTGGAGAGCTCCGGTCGCTCGGCTTCTTCCTTCTTGGCAATACACGGCATTACCGATACAACCACAATCTTTTCCGGATCGATCCCGGTTTGTTTGGCATAGTAGGTCTTAGCCATCGCACCCAGCATCATCTGCGGAGATTTACAGGTTGACGGGATCTCCAGCATGTCGGGATAATTGGTTTCAATGAAACGCACCCAGGCGGGGCAGCAACTCGTCAGAATCGGAAGCACCCCATCGTGCTGAATACGGTGCACGAGCTCGGCCGCTTCTTCCATAATCGTCAGGTCAGCGGCAAAGTCGGTGTCAAACACGGCGTCAAATCCCAGTCGTCTTAATGCTGTCGGGATTTTTCCCGTGGTAACAGAACCCGGTTCCATGCCGAACATTTCACCGATTGCCACACGGACCGCCGGAGCAACCTGGGCAACTACGTGCTTATCGGGATTCTGCAGTGCGCGCCAAACATCTTCGGTATGATCCACAGCCACCAGGGCGCCTGTGGGACACACGGCCACGCATTGTCCGCAGAATGTGCACGAGGTTTCATTCATCGGCAAATGAAAGGCGGGCCCGACCACCGCATCAAAACCGCGGTTCAAAGCCGATAATACGCCGACGGTCTGTACGGTATTACACATGGTTTCGCAGCGGCGGCACATTATACACTTGTTGGGGTATTTTTCCAGTGCCCGGCTGGATTTATCGGTCGGATGATCTATCTTCTCGCCCTGGAACGGCAGTTCAAATATATGCATTTCCTGTGCAAGACTTTGCAGATCACATTGTTTGTTCTTGGCACACACCAGGCAATCCGGTGGATGATTGGATAATATCAGTTCCAGATTGATCCGGCGCGCGTTTACCGCACGCGGGGAATTGGTTGTAACTACCATGCCGTCTTTTACCAGTTCGCTGCAGGCCGTTACCAGATTCGGTCTGCCCTCCACTTCAACCATGCAGATCCGGCAGGAGGACGCCTGATTGTTGACATGCAGCGCCTCCAGATTCATATAGCACAAAGTCGGGATGTGAATGCCGAGTTTACGGGCTGCCTTCAGTATGGTATCGCCTTCTTGCACTTCGACCGGCAGGCCATTGATTGTTATATTCATAAAATCACTCCTACGGTTTCACGACCGCATGCACAGGACACGCCGTAAAGCAGGTGCCGCATGCGATACACTTGTCTTCATCGATGCTGTGAGGTTTGCGCAATTCGCCGCTGATACAGTTGACCGGACAGCTGCGCGCGCACTTCGTGCAACCGATGCAGCGCTCCGGATTGATGCTGTAGGCTTTTTTGATCAACCGTTGCGCGTAGTGCTTATACTCATCTCCGAAATACTGCATGGTGGACAATACAGGATTCGGTGCGGTTTGTCCCAAACCGCAGAGAGCCGTTTGCTTGATATTGCGGCAGAGCAGATCCAGTTTTTCCAGGGTCTCTTCATTGCCCTTGAGCTCTGTCAGTTCTTCGAGCATTTCGTGCACCCGTTTTGTCCCGATGCGGCACGGCGAGCATTTTCCGCAGGATTCATCCTGCGTAAATTCCAGATAGAATTTGGCAATCTCGACCATGTCGTTGTCTTCGTCCATGACGATCATGCCGCCCGAACCCATCATGGATCCGCTGGCCTTCAGGCTTTCATAGTCGATCGGTGTGGAAAGATCCTTTTCGGTGATAACCCCGCCTGACGGGCCACCGATCTGCACCGCCTTAAAGCGCTTGCCGTCCGGTATGCCGCCACCGATATCGTAGATCATTTCCCTTAGCGTCGTACCCATCGGCACTTCCACCAGACCCACATTATTGATCTTGCCGGCCAAAGCAAACACTTTGGTTCCCTTAGATTTTTCCGTACCCATTGTCGTAAACCAGTCGGAACCGCGCAGAAGGATTTGTCCGACATTTGCCAGGGTTTCCACATTGTTTACAATCGTCGGTTTGCCGTTATAACCTGCCTCTGCCGGGAACGGCGGTTTTCGGGTCGGTTCACCGCGCGCCCCTTCCACTGAATGGATTAAAGCCGTTTCTTCCCCGCATACAAAGGCACCCGCGCCTAATTTAATGCGAATATCAAAGGAGAAATCGGTTCCGAATATGTTGTGTCCCAGTACGCCGAATTCCCGTGCCTGTGCAATCGCAATTTCCAATCGATGGATTGCCAGCGGGTATTCTGCGCGAATGTATACAATCCCTGTATCTGCGCCGATCGTATAGCCGCAGATAGCCATCGCTTCAATCACTGCGTGCGGGTCGCCTTCCAGAATAGAGCGGTCCATGAACGCGCCGGGGTCGCCTTCGTCAGCATTGCAGATCACATACTTCTGATCGCCCTGACTCCGTTTGGCAAATTCCCATTTCAGGCCGGTCGGGAAACCGCCGCCTCCGCGTCCGCGCAAGCCGCTTTCTTTCATCTCGGCGATCACATCATCCGGTGTCATCTCTGTCAATACACGGGCCAGCGCTTCGTACCCGTCGTAGGCAATGTACTCGCGGATGTTTTCCGGATCAATCAAGCCGCAACGCCGCAATGCGATCCGATGTTGTTTTTCGTAGAATCCCATATCGTGGTGATTACGGATCCGATTGCCATTGCGCGGATCGGTGTAAAGCAGACGCTCCACAATTTTTCCTTTTAGGATATGACTTTCAATGATTTCTTCGGTATCCTCCGGTTTTACTTTTACATAGAACACATTATCCGGCTGTACTTTTACGATGGGACCTTCGCCGCAAAAGCCAAAGCAGCCAACCAGGGTTACCTGGCAGTCATGGATCTCTTTTTCTTCCAGTTCCCGGACGAACCGGTCGCGGATTTCCTTACTGAGGGCGGATGTACATCCGGTCCCGCCGCAAATCAGCAGTTGGATTCGATTTTTCATAGTGCCTCCTATCGGTCCAGGTATTCCGGAATTACCTGCAGATCGCCCAAGTGTTCCTGCACGATTCTTGCGATCTTTTCTTCATCCAGATTGACATACAGGCTGCTGCGACCATCCGGTTCCACAATCTTCACTGCATTTTCCTGCTGGGTTTCCAGACTGTCGACACCGGATACCCGTACGCGGTCCAACATGGAATCCTGCATCGCATCCAAAAATGCATGAATTCGGTCGGCTCCGCCCGGTTCCCGCATCGATACCTGCACATCAATCAGATCATCCAGATGCTCTCCCCACACGCGCAGGAGAATATCGTCGCGCATGGTTTCTTTCAGCGCGCGCAACTCGTCTTTAGACTGTAACATCGGCCATACTCTCCTCTCTGTAATGTGTCAAAAGTCCCTTGATATCTTCGGGTTTTACATGCCCGTAGATCTTGTCGTTCACAGTCAAAACGGGTGCCAGACCACAGGCGCCGAGACATCGCACTTCACGTAGACTGAACAGCCCGTCGTCGCTCATGCCGTCTTCATTCGGCCGCAATTGGTCCCGCAACTCCTTGAGCACCGCAGAAGCGCCTTTCACGAAACAGGCCGTACCCATGCAAATGCTGATTCGGTACTTCCCGATTGGCTTCTCGGTGAAATAGGAGTAGAAAGTAACAATCCCGTTTATTTTTGCTGCCGGCAAATCGACGGCATGCGCTACATGCAGCTGCACTTCCGGCGGCAAATAGCCGAAAAGCAACTGCGCCTCGTGGAGAATACGTATCACGTTCTCCTGTTTGTCTTCTGTCCCGGCTATGAATGCGTCCAGTTTTTCATAGATCTTCGCATCCAGCTTTTGGACCAGCATGTCCTTTTCCATCTGTACCTCCTTCATTGATTCCTGCGCGAAGTGTCAGGATATTTGCACACAAATCCTCGGCATCCTGTATCCGATGCGTAGCAAGCAGCAGCTGTCTGTCTTTTTGTTCTCTTCGGATTACAGCAATCACCGTTTTCCGGCTTTGTTCATCCAATCCGCGGAACGGTTCATCCATTAAGAGCCACGGTGCATCGTGCAAAAGACAGCGAGCGATCGCCACTTTCCGTTTCATCCCTCCGCTCATGGAATGAATCGACTGTTGCGGATCGATCCCCAGTTCCTTTAATAGAGAGCGGATCCGTTTCCCATTTGCCCCTGTCACAATCCAGATATCCTTTTCGGCCGTATAGGGCAGATACACATCCTCCTGAAACACCATGCCGAATCGGTCCGGTCGGATAATGGTTCCGGATACGGGTGTTTCCAGTCCGGTC
>JAAYQA010000062.1 GCA_012519495.1 Tissierellia bacterium
GCGGAAGGATTGATATTTTGTAGCGGCGATCGTAGTGGCCGTGTTCCATATCGGCCACGCGCCAAACGTTCACCAAACAACGCGACCCACATTCTAATACCGCACACCTTCATACCCGTACCTCTTTTCTATCAATCCTTCCTCTCCCATGGGCGCCTTCAGGCGTCTATTTCATAACCCGTGCAAGCGAAGCGATGCACGCAGTTATTTCACAGCGCGCAGCGCTATTTCATTGCACCTCAGGCGCTTATCTATTGCAATTGGTTCTTCTGGGCGTTATAATATATTTAAATATGTTATAGCGTTTTTAAAAGGGGGTGCTACCGTGGTGGATCCTACACCGCGCATTGGGAAGGAGATCCGGCGTGTGCGGACGGAGCAGGGACTGACTTTGGAGGAGGCCGCGCAGCGGTCAAATGTGAGCAAGGCGATGCTGGGGCAGATTGAACGCGGGGAATCGAATCCGACGATTTCGATACTTTGGAAGATTTCGAGCGGGCTGCGGGTGAGTTTATCGACTTTGCTTTCGTTTGCACAGGAGGATTATGAGGTTATTTCGATTTCGGATCTGCCTGCGGTGCGAACGACGGACGGGAAAATGCAATTATATGATGTGTTTTCTTTTAATCCGATTTCCGGGTTTGAGTATTTTTATATCACTTTGGAACCGGGCGCGCGGCATGCGTCCAATCCGCATGATAATGCGTCCGGCGAGTATATTGTTGTCACAGAGGGGACGCTGACACTCCTGCTGGAGGATAAGGCGTTTGAACTGCGCGCGCCGGCGGCGATTCAGTTTCATCCGCTGAGCGGTCACGCGTATGAGAACCGCGGAAAGGAACGGGTTGTGTTTCAGAATATTGTACGATACTAATATCGGGAGGACGAAAATGGCATTAACAGATCGTATCCGAAAGGCGAAGGATGCCTATATTGAGGCAAAACCGGCAATTTCTTATGAGAGAGCCCGCCTTTTCACGGAGAGTCACAAACAAACCGAGGGTGAGAGCATTCCGATTCGCCGGGCCAAGGCTTTTAAGCACACCTGTGAGAATCTGGTCACGCCGATTTTTGACGGAGAACTGATTGTCGGTGCTACGGGCGAATTTCGCAAATGCGGCATATTGACACCGGAGTTTTCCTGGACCTGGGTGGATCGGGAGATGGATAATTTCGACAAGCGGGTGCAGGATCCGTATGAAATGACGGATGAACAGCGCGCCTATGTGCGGGAGCATATCTTCCCGTACTGGGAAGGCAAGTCGCTGGAGGAGGCATTTTTGGCTCGCGTGGATCCGGACGTGGCCAAGGTGGCCGTGGATACAGGGATTATCGACAATGATTCCAAATGGCGTCAGGCTGTGGGGGAAATTACGCCGGACTATGCAGGCGCTTTTCGCAAAGGATTTGGCGGGATTCTTAAAGAAGTAAAGGAAAGAACCGAAGCCTTGTCGCCTTCCAGACAGACAGATCGCAAAAAACGCGAATTCTATGAATCGGTCCGCCTGACGACAGAGGGCATCATCACGCTGGCAAACCGCTATGCCGATCAGGCAGAGCAAATGGCAGCACAGGAGACGGATACGGAAAGAATAGAAGAACTGCTCGAGATTGCAGCGGTTTGTCGTAAAGTACCCGAGCATTCGCCGGAGAGTTTCCGCGAGGCTTTGCAGTTTGTCTGGTTTGTACAACTGGGCGGGATTCTGTCCGAGAATCCGCTGGCACTGAATCCGGGGCGTTTTGATCAGTTTATGTTTCCGTATTATGAACGGGATATCGCTTCGGGAAAGGAAACGGATGCAAGTATTTTAGAGCTGATCGAATGCTATTGGCTGAAGCTTTCGGAATGGGTCTGGACGATTTCTGCCAATACGGCGGAATTTTTTGCCGGATATAATCAGTTTCAGAATCTGACCGTGGGCGGCAAAAAACGGGACGGTTCGGATGCAACGAATCCGGTTACGCTGCTTGCTTTGCAGGCGACGGCGGAATTGCAGACGCATCAGCCGGGTCTGTCTGTGCGGCTGCATCAGGACGCGCCGAAGGAGTTTGTGGACGCCGTAACGGATCTGGTCAGTCTGGGAACGGGATTTCCTGCGATTCACAATGATCAGGCCGGTTATCAGATGCTGATCAATGCCGGCTATCAGCCGGAGGATGCACGCGACTGGAACAATTGTGGTTGTGTGGTTCCGCATTATACGAATACCTTTGAATGGACATCGGCGGTAAATGTCAACTTTACGGCTGCCTTGGAGTATGCGCTGAATCAGGGTGAGAGCCGGCTTACCGGCGAGAAAATGGGCCTTTCGGAAAAGGACCCGGCCGGTTTTTCCAGCTATGAAGAGGTGGAAGCTGCGTTTTTCCGCCAGTTTGACCGCCTGATTGCGATCGGGGTGGAGGTCAGTCTGCTGGCGCAGGAACTGCATACACAAATGGTACCGCGTCCGTTTTTGTCTTCTCTGAACGGGGACTGCCTCCGCGAAGGAAAAGACCTCGTGGATGGCGGTGCCAAGTATAATCTCGGTCCGGTGCTTACAGGCATCGGGCTGGCGGTAACGGCCAATTCCTTAGAGGCGATCCGCAAGTTGGTGTTTGAGGAAAAAGTGGTGGATATGCAGACGCTGATCCGCGCTTTGGATGCCGACTGGGAGGGCTATGAGACCTTGCGCGAAGCGTGTATCCATGCACCGAAATACGGCAACGATATCGAGAGTGTAGACAGCATTGCCAGAAAAATTGCCAATCACTATTATGCCGAAGTCCATTCCTATGACGATTACTACGGGAATCCGTTCAATTCCGCTTTCATGGGCATATCCAATTATCTGCCTACGGGCAAGGTGATTGCAGCTACGCCTTGCGGAAGAAAGGCCAAAGAACCGTTGTCGGAAGGGGTATCCCCGTTTGCGGGTTCGGATACATCGACGCCTTTGGCGGCGATGCGATCGGCAGCCAAACTGAATCAGGATATGCATTCGGGCGGTACGCTGCTGAATTTGCGGCTGCAGTCGGATCTGGTAGAAACAAAGCGTGGCCGCAGCAATTTAGGGGCCATGATCCAGGCGTTTTTCTCCCTGGGTGCATTTCATGTGCAGTTTAATACCCTGTCTACGGAAACCCTTTTGGATGCGCAGGCGCATCCGGAAAACTACCGGGATCTGCTGGTGCGGGTAGCCGGCTACAGCACACAGTTTGTGAATCTGTCCCGTTCCATGCAGGATGCGATCATTGCACGCAATGCGCATAATACCTTCTGATATGCCGGCCGGGAAAACCGTCGGCTATCTGATCGATGTACAGCATTACAGTGTAAACGACGGAGACGGGATTCGCACCACGATCTTTTTTGCCGGCTGCAATATGCGCTGCCAATGGTGTGCGAATCCCGAGAGCTTTACAACCTTTGACAAGATTCTGCACACGGAAAGCAGCTGTGTGCGCTGCGGACGGTGTACGCAGGTGTGTCCGTCCGGGGTCGGAATGAATCTGTCGGATCCTGCAGAACGAAGAAAATGCATCAGCTGCGGGCGCTGCGTCGCGGTTTGCCCGAGCGGCAGCCGCAAGTCGGCCATCCGGACGGTCACGATGCAGGAAATTGTGGACGAGGTGGAGAAGCACCGCCTGTTCTACCGTTTTTCCGGCGGAGGGATCACTTTTTCCGGTGGAGAAGCCTCCCGCCAGTTTCCGTTTTTGGATGCATTGTCGGGTGCATTGTACGATGCCGGCCACGATCTTTGTCTGGAAAGCAACGGGCATTTTTCATACGAACAGATGCAGCCGGTACTCAAGCGCCTGGCACTGTGCTTTATCGACATCAAACATATGGATCCGCTTGTCCATCGCCGTTTTACCGGCATGGGAAACGAAAAAACGCTGGATACGATCCGGCGTATCGGAAAAACCGATCTGCCGCTGGTGGTGCGCGTGCCTGTGATTCAGACTGTCAATGCCGAGGATGCGCAGATTCGTGCCATCGCCCGCTTTGTCAAAGAAGCGGTGCGAACCCCCCGCATCGAACTGTTGCCGTATCACAGTTACGGCGAAGTGAAATATGCTTCTCTCGGTATGCGCCAACCCGACCCGCGCTTTTGTGCACCGGAAGAAATGCACCGTTTGGAGGAGATTGTGGAAGCGGAGGGTGTCAGAGTCGAACATTTTGCATAGAAACATCGGCGCAATAAAACCGACCTTACGCCGTGTAGAATAAGGAAGTGGATTTTACGGGCATATATCCAACAGGCGCTCTCGGGCGCCTGTTTTATTGCCCTTCCGGTTTTGTTTACATATAGGTGAACAATTTGTATAATGGTTGTGTAAAGGATTGCGAAAGCTTGACCTAATAACTGGTGGTTGCGAATGTATCGGGGAAGGGCTGGGTTATTACCTATCCAATAAAGATGCACGAGGGAGGCAGCATGGACAAACAGCAGGTAGTCATGGGAGTAATCGGGGCCGATGTGCACGCAGTCGGCATACGTATCCTTGATTACGCATACACGGAGGCAGGGTTCTCCGTGCACAATTTAGGCGTGATGGTGAGCCAGGAAGAGTTTATTCAAGCGGCGGTGGAAACCGACGCTGTTTGTATTTTGGTCAGTTCATTGTATGGACACGGAGAACTGGACTGCCGTGGCCTGCGGGACAAATGCAGGGAAGCGGGGATCGGTGACATACTCCTGTATGTCGGAGGCAATATTGTCGTTGGCAAGCAACCGTTTGAGGAAGTAGAAAAACGATTTCTCGCCATGGGTTTCAATCGGGTGTTTCCGCCGGGTTCCACGCCGGAGGAAGGCATTGAAACCCTGAAGAAGGATCTGCAGATTTCGTCATGACGCATCCGGTTCTGCTTATTGATTTCGGCAGTACGTATACGAAAATCACCGCGGTGGATACCGATAGCGGCACGCTTTTGCAGACGGCGCAAAGCTTTACAACGGTAGAAACCGATATACGGGACGGATTGCAAAATGCACTGCAGAAAGCGGATGTAACGCTGGAGGACTTTGCTGCGGTATATGCCTGTTCGAGTGCGGCGGGCGGGCTGAGGATGGCGGTCAGCGGTTTGATGCCGGATCTGACATCCAAAGCGGCGCGCATGGCGGCTTTGGGAGCCGGAGCGAAGGTGGTGCGCAGTTTCAGCCACGAACTGACGCAAGACGATCAGGAAGAGATCCGGGCGATTGCTCCGGATATTCTGCTTTTGTGCGGTGGAACCGACGGCGGCAACCGGACTTGTATTGAACACAATGCCCGCGTACTGGCAGATCTGGATCCGGCATTTCCCATCATTTTTGCGGGGAACCGTTCGGCAAAGGATACCTGCCGGACGATTCTAAAAGACCGGAATGTATATTATTGCGATAATGTGCTGCCTGCGCTGGATACGATCCGCGTGGAAGAAGTACAGCAGATTATTCGCGCGATCTTTCAGAAGAATATTGTACGCGGCAAGGGACTTTCGCAGGTAAATGAGATTCTGGACCGGATCGCCATGCCGACACCGGGTGCGGTGCACCGGGCACTGGAGTTGCTTTCCGGTGGGACGAAGAATACAAAAGGCTGGGGCGAGCTGCTCGGAGTGGATCTGGGTGGGGCGACAACGGATGTGTATTCCATGGCGGCAGGCGATCCGCAAATGGCCAATGTTACCTTAAAGGGTTTGCCGGAGCCGTTTTCCAAACGTACCGTGGAGGGCGATATCGGGATGCGATACAGCCTTTTGGGCGTGGTGGAAGAGTCCGGCTACGAGCGTCTGGCAGAAATCAGCGGTCTGCCCTCTGCACAGCTTCCTGCGATGCTGGCGTCGCTGGATACGGAGAAGGCGTATTTGCCTTCGGACACGGCGTTTGCTGCTCTGGATGCAGCGGTTGCATCGGAGGCCTTGCGCATTGCGATCAGTCGGCATACGGGCCGTCTGGAAGAGTTTTATACGCCGATGGGCCGGCAGTATCTGCAGACCGGCAAGGATTTGCGCACGGTGAATACGCTGATTGCCACCGGCGGTGCTTTGCTGCATGCAAAGGATCTGCCTGCGATTGTATCGCGCGCACTGTATACCGAGTCGGATCCGTCGCTGTTGTTACCTGAAACGATGGAAATCTGGCTGGACCGAAACTATATTTTATCGGCTATGGGCGTTTTGTCGGAGCATGATCCCGATGCAGCGCTAGCAATTTTAACAAAGGAGCTTGTACATGTCCGAAATGAGCAATAGATTACAAAACGACGAATTTTTCCGATTGCGCGAAGAAGTCCTTACGCAGTGGCCGACCGGCGCCGATGTCGACTTTGACGAAGCGGTGGCGTTTCACAAGGCCTTGCCGGAGAACAAGCTGTTTTCGCTGCAGATGCAAAAAGCGGAGGAGGAAGGCCGTACGCTGATTCAGCCGCGGGCCGGTGTTCCGCTGGTGCGCGATCATATTGAACTTTTAACGTATCTGCAAAATGAAGGCGGAGCCGATTTGCTCCCGACGACCATCGACTCGTATACGAGACAAAACCGCTACAAGGAAGCGGAAATCGGGATCGAGGAATCGGTGCGCGAAAACAAGTCGATGCTCAACGGCTTTCCGGCGGTCAACCACGGCGTGGGCGCCTGCCGGCAGATCATTCAAAGCCTGGACCGTCCGGTACAGGTGCGCCATGGGACGCCGGAGTCGCGTTTGTTGGCGGAAATTACATTGGCCGGCGGTTTTACCAGTTTTGAGGGCGGCGGGATTTCGTATAATATTCCGTATTCCAAAAATGTGTCGCTGGAAAAAACGATCACCGACTGGATGTATGTGGACCGGCTGGTGGGCCTGTATGAGGAAAAGGGCGTCTCTATCAACCGGGAACCGTTTGGTCCGTTGACAGGGACGCTGGTGCCGCCGTTTGTGTCGCATTGCGTTGCGATTATTGAAGCGCTTTTAGCGGCCGAACAGGGGGTAAAGAATATTACCGTAGGCTATGGCCAGTGCGGCAATCTGATTCAGGATGTGGCCGCGATCCAGACGCTGAAATCGCTAACCGAAGAGTATCTGCACAAATTCGGTTTCTATGATGTGAATGTGACAACGGTCCTGCATCAGTGGATGGGCGGCTTCCCGCAGGATGAGGCGCAGGCATTTGCCGTTATCTCCTGGGGGTCGGCAGTGGCGGCCTTGTCCAAGGTGACAAAAGTAATTGTCAAAACCCCGCATGAGGCGATGGGTGTGCCGACACGACAGGCCAATGCACAGGGATTACTGTGCACCAAGCAGATGATCAATATGCTGCATGACCAGACATTGAACACGTTCTCTCTGAAGGATGAAAAAGTAATTATTGCATCGGAAACCCGGGCGGTGCTGGCACGCGTGCTCGAACTGGGCGAGGGCGATATTGCTTCCGGGGCGATCCGTGCTTTTGAAGCGGGCGTTTTGGATATCCCGTTTGCACCCAGCCGCTACAATGCCGGCAAATTGCTGCCTGCACGCGACAACGACGGCGCGATCCGCGTGTTCCATCCGGGCAATGTGCCTTTTACACCGGAACTGCGCGAATTCCACAATGAGAAGATACAGGAGCGGGCAGCCTTCGAAAACCGGAAACCTTCGTTCCAGATGGTGACCGATGATGTGTATGCGATCAGCAAAGGACGTCTGGTTGGCCGGCCGAAATAAACCATCCTAAGGAGTGGGACATGAAGATAGAAAAAATTGTTTTGTCACAGGGACGAACCGGGTTCTTTTTTGACGATCAGAAGGCGATTCGACTGGGCGCAAAAGCGGACGGAGCGGCCTATACGGGAGAACCTGCGCTTCCCGGTTTTACGGGTGTGCGACAGGCAGGGGAGTCGATTTCTGTGCAAATGGTATTGGAAGACGGGCAGATTGCACACGGCGATTGTGCGGCTGTGCAGTATTCCGGTGCGAGCGGCCGGGATCCCTTGTTTTTGGCGGAAGATTTTATCCCGGTTATAGAAGAACATGTGGTACCGGTTTTTGAACAGACGGAGATCACGGAATTTCGTGCGATGGCAGATAAGCTGGATGCGATCCGCGTAGACGGAAAACCTCTGCATACAGCCATCAGTTACGGCGTCAGCCAGGCGCTTTTGGATGCGGTGGCCAAAAAGAACAAAAAAATGGTGTGCGAAGTGATTGCAGACGAATATGGGACCGACGTTTCCGCCACACCCATACCGGTTTTCAGCCAGACCGGCGACGACCGCTATATCAACGCGGATAAAATGATCCTCAAGCGCGTCGATGTCTTGCCGCATGCACTGATCAATCATGTGGAAACGAAGCTGGGTTTGCACGGTGAGAAGCTGTTGGATTATGTGAAATGGCTGTCTGAACGGATAGCGCTTTTGTCCGGTGAGGATACGTATCGTCCGGTGATTCATCTGGATGTATACGGAACGATCGGGCAGGTGTTCGGCGAACGTGAATACGAAAAAATGGCCGACTATCTGGCGGCTCTTTCAGAAGCGGCAAAACCCTACGCGCTGCGGATCGAAGGCCCGATGGATGCGGGGGGACGCGAAGCACAGATCGAATGCATGGCGGGCTTGCGCCGCTGTCTGGATGAACGGGGGATTCCTGTCGAGATTGTCGCCGATGAATGGTGTAATAATGTCGATGATATCCGTGCATTTGCCGATGCAAAGGCAGGGCATATGTTACAGATCAAAACTCCTGACTTAGGCGGCGTGCAGCATATTGCCGAGTCGGTTTTGTATTGCAAAGAAAAAGGGATCGGCGCGTATCAGGGCGGAACCTGCAACGAAACCGACCGTTCGACCCAGATCTGCATACAGATTGCCATGGCGGTTCAGCCCGATCAGGTGCTGGCAAAACCGGGCATGGGGGTCGATGAAGGCTTTATGATCGTGTATAACGAAATGCAGCGAATACTGGCATTGCGAAAGGTAAGATAATATGAGTTATTCGGATCGAATGCAAAGAAATCATCTGGTCAGTATTTATCTGGCTCCGCGCGGATATCCGCGCATGGCGGATCAGGGCGAGCAGATCGGCCAGCTGTATTTAAGCCCGTTCGATCTTCTGATCGGCGTGATCGGGGATGCCGGCAGCGGCAAGAGCATGCTGATCAAGGGGATGTTTCCCGGTCTTGAACTGACAAACGATGACGAGGGGCTGAATGTGCGGCCCCTGCCGATTATGAGTGTGGAAGACGATGCGTTTTATTCGGCGCGCACCTATCATATCGACATGAATTTCGAGAGTGCGTTTTATCAGATGCATGATATCGTCGCTGCGATTCAGCGCGCCCTGGAGCTGAAAAAGCGGGTCGTGATCGAACATTTTGACATGGTGTATCCGGCGTTGAAAAAGAATGCGGATCTGCTGATCGGGATCGGGGAGGAGATTATTATCACCCGGCCCACGGTATTCGGTCCGGAGCCGGAAGAGATCAAGCAAGTGGTGTTTCATTCGATCAAATACCGGAAGATGGCGCATACGGCAGAAGAACTGTTTCTTATTTCCCTGGAAAAACAGGGGTTTTACGAGTACCGGCATTCGGAAGTGCGCCACGGTTTTCTGATTCTGTTTGATTCCAAGCCGGACATCGATATGGAACTCTTGCAAAAGGATGTGCAGGCGCTGATCGATGCAAAGTTGCCGGTTACCTACAAGGACGACAATCATATCTATGTGGGAGATCGGGTGCGGGCGTGCCAGGGGCCACGGATGCATCTGAACAATACCGGCGATATCCACGAATTTACACTGTATCCGGAGCTGACGCACGATCCTTTCACCAAGCGCTATATGCTTCTGGCGATTGTCGGTTCTGAAGAGATTGCAAGCATCAGCGTAGTCAATACGATTTTTGATCAGTACGGGGTGCGAAGATAATGCGTAAGATACAGGTGCAGGCGATTGAAGAAGCGGTATACGAATTGTTTCTCCAAGCCAATTATTCGATCGAGCCGGGCATAGAAAAAGCGATTACCGAAGCGGTCGAACAGGAAACCTCCGATGCAGGGCGTTTTGTTTTAAAGCAGCTCAGCGAAAATTACCGGATTGCGCGCACGGAAAAAATGGCGATTTGCCAGGACACCGGTGCATCGATGGTATTTATGGATATCGGGCAGGAAGTGTATTTGGAGGGCGAATTGCCGGAAACCGCCGTAAACCGCGGCGTGAGACGGGCCTATACCGAAGGCTTTCTCCGAAAGTCCATGGTGAAGGATCCGTTGTTTGACCGCACCAATACGGGCGATAACACACCGGCCATACTGTATACCCGCATTGTGGAGGGCGATCGTATTTCCCTGTCGGTGGCTGCAAAGGGGTTTGGCTGTGAGAATATGAGCCGAACGAAGATGCTTGTCCCGGGAGACGGCATAGACGGTGTGAAGGATTTCATACTTGAAACCATACGGATCGCGGGGCCTAATACCTGCCCGCCGTCTTTGGTGGGAGTGGGAATCGGCGGTACGATCGACTACGCAGCGATGCTGTCCAAACGTGCGTTGCTGCGGCCGGTCGGGGACACCCATCCGGATGCACGCTACGCGCAATTGGAACAGGAGCTCCTGGAGAAGGCAAATCAGCTGGGGATCGGGCCGGGCGGCTATGGAGGAAAGATGACGGCCCTGGCGGTAAAAATCGAATCCTATCCTACGCATATCGCGTCGATCCCGGTATGTGTGACGATGTGCTGCCATGCGTCACGGCATGCATCAAGGGTATTGTGAGGCGTATGATGAAAGAAAAAAGACTGCAACTGCCTCTGGGCAACGAAGCGATTGAACAGCTGCGCGCCGGCGATTTTGTGCTGCTTTCCGGTATACTCTACACCGGACGCGACGCGGCGCATATCCGCATGCGCGATGCCATTGAAAAGGGAGAACCTCTGCCGGTGGATCTGACCGGCCAGGTGATTTACTATGTGGGGCCGGCTCCCGCCCGGCCCGGACAGGCTGTCGGCTCCGCCGGACCTACCTCCGCTTACCGGATGGACGGCATTGCGCCGCTGCTTCTGGACCGGGGACTCAAAGGGATGATCGGAAAAGGGCTGCGCGGTGCAGCCGTGATTGAGTCGATGAAAAAGAACCGCGCGGTGTATTTTACGGCCGTGGGGGGTGCGGCGGCACTGATTTCCAAGTCGATTGTATCCAGTGAGGTGGTTGCCTACGAGGACTTAGGTCCGGAGGCCATACACCGCTACGAAATACAGGATTTCCCCGTTTTCGTCACAATCGATGCCAACGGCAACAATTTGTACGAAACAGGCCCCGCAGGCGCCTGCGGCGCAATGAAATCGGCCTACGGCCGGTGAAATCCAGCACGCAAACGATGTTGTTACTGTCAATCGAAGGAAACAACGCTTGAATCGTTTGCGTGCTGGATGAAATATCATCGCGTGTCGCTTCGCTCACGCTCGTTATGAAATACACGGCCTTCGCCGCGTGTGAAGCGGAAGGATGGATATTGTAGTGGCCGCATTCCATATCGGCCACGGGCCAAACGTCTGCCTATGGATTATGATCCGACGTTTTATGGTATAAAGCCCTTGTGCCGCAGGTAGAAGAGCAGGGCGATTTGGGCTGCGGCGAGCAGGGGGATCAGTAGGAAAAATTTGGGCTTTTTCGTTTTATGCCGGAATAAAAGCATGGCAAGATAGGCGCCGGGTGCGCCGAAGGCAGCCGCTGAAAGAAGCAGGATGCGTTCGGGTATGCGGCGTTTTTGTTTTTTGGATCGGTATTTGTCGATTCCGAACAGGAAAAGAACCCACAGATTGTAAAAAATGATAAGATAAGGCATGCAAAACTCCTTTCGTACGCGAGAGAAAGTTACGCTATTATTGTACAACAAAGGTGGGTATTGGGGATGCGGACTTTTTTTGGAAAACACTATGGCTGGGCGATCGTGGCGGCTTCTTTTGTGTATTTGTCGTTCACATGGGGGATTGTATTCAACACAAACAGCCTGTTTTTGGTGCCGATTGAACAGTCTCTGGCTATCGGGCGGGCGCAGACAATGGTGGCTATCACGCTGCGCGGTGTCGCAATGGTGATCGGGGCATTTGTTTCCGGGTATCTGTATGACCGCTACGCGTTTATGCGGATTTTCCGGCTGTCGTCGATGCTGTTGGTCATTACGTATGCTCTGATTGCCGCCGTTCGCACGCCGATGCAGTATTATATTCTTTCCACCTTGCATATTATGTTTATGGGGATTGCAGGTTTCATTCCGGTTACCATGATGGTCAACCGCTGGTTCGCGGCAAAGACTGGTACCGCAATGGGTTTTGCTTTGCTGGGATCCGCCATCGGCGGAATGCTTTTGAGTCCGGTGGCAGGCTGGCTGATTCCTGTATGGGGCTGGCGGATGGTAAATCTTCTTTTTGCGCTGGCGATGTTTCTTGTGGTAGGGATATGCACATTTTTTGTGTTTGCAAAGGAGCCGGCTGATTTTGGTTTAACCCCATACGGGACAGCAAACGATGGCACAGATTCCTTTACCGACGTGATCCGTCCGGATCCGCAACCCTTGGGTCGGCTCGTTTTTGTTCTGATCATTATAGGCATTGTGCTGATGAATGCAAGCCTGACGCTTCTTATGACCAATACCTCTCCGCATTTGCAGGCGGAGGGATTCAGCTTGGAAAAAACGTCTCTTGTGATGTCGATCATTATGTTTTCGATGGGGTTCGGAAAAATTGCGCTCGGCGTTTTGTACGATGCCGTCGGCATGCGATTGGCAACTTTGATAACCGCTGCGGCTTTTCTTTTCGGTTACGGCGGATTACTGTATCCGCATTTGCCGTTTGCCATCTGGCTTTCCGCATTGGGCACGGGTTTTGGCTCTACCTTTAACTCCCTGGCTCCGCCGATTTTTGCCCGCGCACTGTACGGAGTCGGGCAGTTTACGCGGATCAATGCGTTTTTTCAGGCGGTGGGAGGGGTCGGGTCGGTGTTGGCGCCGGTCGTTGTGGGCGCTTTGTATGACCGGCACGGCGACTATACAGCCATCTTTCGCCTGTTCTTATTTTCCATTGCCGTTACGATGCTTATCTGGGTTTTTGCGTTACCCGGTAAAGCAAAAGATGCTTAAAATGTACAGGGATAAAGAAATTTTATCTCGTACTGATAATTATTAACCATTGAAGTATATGTGTTTTTATGGTATGTTTAAACAAATACTAAGAAAGGAGCTTGTTATGAAAAAATTTGCTTTCATTGCGGTATTGCTCTTGTTTATTGTTCTGCTTGCGGCGTGCGGGGGAGGCGATCCGGATGCGGTACAGCAGGCGAATGAGAATTATGATCCCGGCCAGGCGCGACTGGACGAAGGAAATGTACAGGCGATTATGGACAAAACGAAAGAGGAATTCAGCAGAAATGACGTGAACTTCTTTACGTATCGCTTCAAAGACGGGAACCTTCGCATGAATGCACGGCTGTTAAATGAAGAGATTGAAGAAGAATTCATTCAAACTTTTGCCGATGCGTTTCGTAATTCGCAGGCGGAAACACTGGAGATCGAGCTGAAAGATCACGGCACCTACAATATTCCGCTGGCAGAAGAAACCGACGACTATTCGCAGTATTTTACACCCGCTGAATAAAACCATTAAGCGCATGAATCACTTAATGCGCTTTTTTTGTGCCTACGAGGGAGGCGCCTAAGGCGCAATGAAATACCTCGCACGCGCGGCGCTTTGCGCGTCCGGCTTGTGCTCGGTGCAATATACGCGGTGTGCCCCGCGTGTTCAGGGGTAGGATTGATATTGTAGTGGCCGTATTCCATATCGGCCACGCGCCAAACGTCCGCTGAACGACGCATAGGGGGTCGAAATACCATAGCTCCACGCAGCGGTGATTTAAAGATCGCCGAGCGAACCGAACCCCCTGTCCAATGGTTGGATTGTGTTACAAAATGCACAGCGATGCGCTTTTTTTGTGTGCTTTGTTATAATGGAACTAAGATGGCAAAGGAGATGAATATGAGAGTACGTAAAGCGGTGATCCCCGCCGCCGGTCTGGGGACGCGTTTTTTACCGGCTACGAAAGCGCAGCCGAAGGAGATGTTGCCGATTGTAGATAAGCCGACTTTGCAATATATTGTGGAAGAAGCGGTGGCATCGGGGATTGAAGAAATTCTTTTGATAACCGGGCGCGGCAAGGCATCTATTGAGAATCATTTTGACAAGTCTGTGGAACTGGAGATGGTGCTGGAGCAAAGCGGAAAGACAGAGCTGTTGGAACTGGTGCGAAAGGTCTCCGATATGGCCGATATCCACTATATACGGCAGAAGGAACAAAAGGGTTTGGGACATGCGGTATACTGTGCCAAGCATTTTGTCGGCAATGAACCTTTTGCGGTGCTTCTGGGGGATGATGTTGTATACAGTAAAACCGAACCGGCTCTGGCGCAGCTGATGCATGTTTATGAGAAAAAGCAGTGCAGTGTGCTGGGTGTTCAGGAAGTACCGGAAGAGCAGGTAAACAAATACGGCATTCTGAAAGGGATCCCGCAGGAGGACGGCACGGTTTTAGTAGAGGATTTGATTGAAAAACCCCGTCTTGCCGATGCGCCCTCGCGAACCGCGGTGTTGGGTCGCTATGTACTGACGCCTTCGATTATCGATGTGCTGGAGGAGACAAAACCCGGTGTCGGAAATGAAATCCAGCTGACGGATGCGATACTGACTTTAGCGAAGCGGGAAGCGGTTTATGCGAAGGCCTATGAAGGACGACGCTATGACGTGGGTTCAAAAATGGGATTTTTGGAGGCAACGGTGGAGTACGCGTTGCGCGACCCGGCCTTATCTGCGGATTTCCGGGCGTATCTGCGCCGGATGTGCGCCGGGCAGTGAGAGGACGAAGATGAATATTAACTGGTATCCGGGGCATATGAAAAAGACCCGCGAGATGATCCTGCAGGAACTGAAGCTCGTGGATCTGGTGTATGAAATGGTGGACGCGCGGATTCCTGTAAGCAGCCGAAACCCGGATATCGATGAACTGATCGGGGAGAAACCGCGCATACTTTTACTGAACAAGGCGGATCTGGCAGATGCGGGGGGAACGAAGGAGTGGATGCGTTATTTTTCGGAGCGCAAGATCCCCTGTGTTGCGATTGATACACCCCGCAGAAAGGGCTTTTCCACTTTGTTTTCGTTGACGGAAGAGGCAATGCAGGCGAAAAAGGCGCGCGATGCAGGCCGCGGGATTAAAAATACGCGCACGCGCGTGATGGTGGCAGGGATCCCCAATGTGGGAAAGAGCAGTCTGATTAATCGGATTGCGGAAAAAAAGAGCGCCAAGACCGGCAATAAGCCGGGTGTCACAAAAAGCAAGCAGTGGATCCGTGCACAAAACCATATGGAACTGCTGGATACGCCGGGGGTTTTATGGCCGAAACTGGGCGAGGAGAAAACGGCTTTGCATCTTGCTTTTACCGGTGCAATCACCGACCGTATCCTGGATGAGGAAACGCTCGGGTACCGGCTTTTGGAGCTGGGAACCAGGCGGCGTTTTGCGGGAATGATCGATCGGTACGGGGCACCGGAGGAGGACACGCTGGCCTATATGGAAAAAATCGGACGCGCGCGCGGCTATTTGCTGCGGGGCGGTTTGATTGATTACGAAAAAACCGGACAATTGCTTCTGGATGAATTTCGAGGAGGTCTATGGGGCGGCATTACGCTCGAGACGCCATGAAATGGGATGTGTCACTGGAATATAAATACGGAAAACTGATCGGCATAGATGAAGTCGGAAGGGGCTGTCTGGCCGGGCCGGTGGTGTCGTGTGCGGTGGTGATGCCAAGCAACAGTTTTATTCAGGGCGTGAGGGACTCCAAACGCCTCAGCTCGAAAAAAAGAGAGCAGCTTTCCCGCCTGATCCGGCTGACTGCGATCGGGATCGGTTACGGAATCGCGGAACCGGAAGAAATCGATCGAATCGGTATCCGGCCGGCGGTGCAGCTAACGATGCGGCGTGCGGTGGAGTCTTTGGTCGAAAGCTGCCGTATGCCTTGTCATATTGCGTGCGATTACGAGACCGTCCCTTTACCGATTCCGCAGACGGCGGTCATTCACGGGGATGATACGATGTATCCGATTGCCTGTGCTTCCATTCTGGCCAAGGTTTACAGAGACCGGATGGCCGCTGCCTGGGATGCACAGTATCCCGGTTATGCACTGGGACAGAACAAGGGTTACGGGACCGCGCAGCACCGGGCAGGGATCGACCGGCTGGGTCTCACACCGCTGCATCGACGCAGCTTTTGTAAAGCATGGAGCTTCGAATGAAAAAATGTGTGTATACAGATGCGCTTTTGCGGGCAAACGTCCGGATTGTTTCAACCCGCTGGCAGGTGGAGGCATGTACGGCACAGGCAAGAAATCCTGCGGGGATTACCGCCGGACAAAACGCCTTAAGTCTCGAGTCGTTTGCCGCACAAATCCACCCGGCAGAAACGGTGGATCGCGCAACGGCGCTTTGGTTTTTGCGGGACTTATTGCGTACCATACCGGTCGGGCGCTATCAGCGTATTGCAAAGGAAGCGGGGTTTCCCGCCGTTTTGTTCGGATGGATCAGCACGCTGATCGGAGAAAAGATTGAACCGGATGCATTGGCCGGCCCGCAGAAGGATTTGCGGGCCTTGTATGCTGCGTATCTTTCGCGTTTAAAAGAAAGGGGTTTGCTCAGCCGGGAAATGGCCATTGCCGCTGCAGCGGAAAAGGCGGCGAAGGAAACCGTAGGGACGATAAACGTATCGGGTTTTATCGATTTTCGGGCGGTAGAGATGGATTTTTTGGACGCCTTGGCCGAGAAAAACGAGATTACGGTCGTACTGCAAAAATATGGTGCCAATGCCTTTGTCAAAGCCCGGGAGGCGGCGTTTCGACGGCGTGGCTGGCAGGTGGAAGAACAGGCTGCTGTACATAAGGAACCACCCAAACGGCTTTTGTCTGCACCTACGCATGCGCTTTCAGCCCGTGCGGCTTTAGGTGAAGCGGCAAGCGCTGCCCAACGGGGAGAGAGTTTTGATTTTGTCGTATCGGATGCACAAACCGCCCGCGCGCTGATGCAAGAGGCGGAAAATGCCCATCTCGTGTTGGCACGACCGCAGGCGGGAACGGCTTTGCAGACACATGTGGGGCGTGATGCACTTGCGCTGTTGCGTATGTGTCAGAGACCGGATGCAGCGACGATGGATAAAAGACGTGCCCTGCGGTCGTTTCCTTTGCTGGAAAAAGAGGAAACGGAAGAACCGGACGCCGAACGCCGATGGGCAGAAGAACGAAGGAACATGGTGGATCCGATTGCTTTTTTGCGACAGAAAATTGCGGTGTTTCAGACAGAAGTATTTCCGGAACTGCTTCAGACATCGGACAAAGCAGCCGGTGAATGGCATGCGGCAGAAGCGGTTAAAAATGCATTGCGCAAAATGGATAATGGGGTCCGGGTTGATGGCAGAGAGGCGGAACTTTTTTTACACGATACGCTGGAAGATACCCCGGTTTTGCAGGGAGGTGCACAAAAAGGCGTGCGCCTGCTTTTGCTGCAGGAGAGTGCGAACCTGCAATCGGATCATCGGATTTTTGTCGGTTTTGACCGTGATTTTCCACCGGTTTCGTCGGAGAATTTTCTTTTGCGTGGCCGCTTTGCACAAAAAGGGGCGGTTCTTGCTTTGGACATACAGTTTTCCAAAGAAAAACTCCGCGTAGAAGATGCGCTGTTTCATGCAAAAAAAGCAAGCTTTGTGTTGTTGCGCGGCGAAGAAGGTTTGTCGGTATCCCCTCTTTTGTCGGAGGTTCTGCCGGAAGGAGAAGACGCAAGTCTTAACTCGCGTTTGCCTGTTTCAGATAGGCTTTTTTCCGAGAAGGCTTTTCGTATGTTTGCCGCAGCACAGGGTACAGAAAACGATGTGTACGGAGCATACCGAAAAAACCGCAACCGGTACGGAACGGCGGGCACAGGCACAGGCGGGCCGTATTCCGCCTCGTCTTTGAACACCTTTGTCCAATGTCCGTATCGCTATTGGCTGCAATATGTGCTGAAGGCGGAATCGTTTGAAAGCAATTTGTATATGGCGCGCGGCAATTGTATGCATGCAGTTTTGTCGGCTTATATGGACGAAAAACGGGATGTGATCAATGCGCAGTTGGCGGCAGGGAAGGAACCGCAGATCGAAGAAGCGCGTGTCCGGGATCTTACAGAGTCTTTTGCCGAAGACGCCGATCCCCCGATTCCGTCCGGCCTTTTGCGGGAAATGGCGGAGGAACTGATCGCGTATCTGCAGATGGATATGCGGCGTATAGCCTCTGTGCCGTATTACCGGGTCGGTCCGACAGAAAAGCCTTTTTCATTTTCTATCGGAGAAGGGGACGGCCGTATTTGGCTGGAAGGAAAAGTGGACCGTTCAGACTGCGGGGACAATAAGGAAAACGAGTGGATTGTTGACTATAAAACAGGTGGCACAATCGCAAAAACCGCTATAGAAAACGGCAAGGATTTTCAATTGCCTTTATACAGTATGAGCCGTACCCCAAATGCCTATGTGTATTACGGATATCTCAGAAAACCGGATATCGGCGCGGTATATATGCCTGAAGCGTATGATTACGGGAAGAAAAAACCCTTTAGCCAAGAAGAATGGGCCGAGGTACTGGAGCATACCGGGGACCGGATTTTCGCGATCGATCAGAGTATACGAAACGGACAGTTCGGGATTACGCCATCGGTTGCATCGTGTGCCTATTGCCCGTTTGCTCCGGTATGCCGCAAAGGAGAATTAGCATGAGATTTAATCGGCAGCAGCAGGAAGCGATACAAACGATCGATAGGAATATTGCCCTTGTGGCCGGCGCAGGGACCGGGAAAACCGCGGTGCTGACGGAACGGTTTATCACTTTGCTTAAGAAAGGGACGCTTCCTAAAAATCGGGCGCTGTCTTCTATTGCCGCTATTACTTTTACGGAAAAAGCGGCCGATGAGATGAAAAAGCGTATTCAGGACCGGCTCCAGACTGAACAGACGCATTTGCCTCTGCGCGGTCAGCATGATTTTCGCATTTCCACTATCCACGGCTTTTGTGCGCGGATCCTGCGGGATGATCCGGCCGGAGCGGGTGTAGACCCGCTGTTTACGGTGCTGGAAGAAGCCGAGGCACAAAAAATGCTGACAGGCGCCATGACAGAGGCCTATGCGCGTCTGGTAATCGATGCAGATGAGGGTATGCTGATCCGCCACGCTTGGCATGCGCACAATGCGTTTCTATCCGATGCGGTTCAGCTCTACCATCGTTTGCGGGCCGGTGCCGCAGATCGCGAACGGGTACATAAAAACAGCACGGCGTATCCGGGCTATGCAAAGGAGAGGGATTCGTGCCTGAAAGATAAACTCTTGCAGTATCTGAAAACGGCCGGCAAAAACCAGAAACTGTATAAATTCCTTACAGAAAACGGCGGCGAAACAGAAATTACACAAAGCAAGGAAAGCCGCTTGAAACTGGTCTCGCTTCTGGTGCAGGCGGACCCGTTCGGTACAGCGAAGGGCGTGGCGGAGATAAAAGATATGGTGTACCATTGCGCGGCGGATTCGGAAACGGAGTTCAAGCAGGCCGGCGACTTTCTGTTTGCCCTTTTGGCCGAAGCGGGCCGAATCTACACGGCAGACAAAAAAAGAAAGGCCGGTCTGGACTATGATGATCTGCAGGAAAAGGCACTCTGCCGCCTGCGGGATCCGGAGGCATTGCGCGCATGGCAGGATGAGATCCGCTATCTGATGGTGGACGAATGCCAGGATATAAACGATATGCAAAAGGAGATTTTCTACGCCCTCTGCACCAAAGAGAAGCCGCTGGACCGGAACAATCTTTTTGTCGTCGGGGATCCGCGTCAGTCTATCTACGGTTTTCGTTATGCGCGGGCGGAATTGTTTGAGCAGCTGCAAAAGGATGTGACGGATTCCGGCGGGGCGGTTTTGTCGATGAGCACCAATTACCGCTGCAGCCCGGAGATCATCTCTTATGTGAACGGGGTGTTTCGCCCGTATTTTCCGAAGCTGGAAGAGCTGCAGGCAGGTGGCGATGCAAAACACGTCTGTATCGAATGGTGCGCAGGCGAAGACAAAGAGTCGATCACACCCGAAGCGGATGCGGCCCGCGTGTGCGACAAGGTGGCGGAACTGCTGCATAATGGGGAAGCACCCAATGATATCGGGCTGCTGTTTCGCTCATCGGCACGGATGCATCTGTACGAAAATGAACTGAAACGGGCCGGGATTCCCTGCGTGAACCTTTCTTCCAAATCGTTCTGGAACCGGCAGGAAGTGCTGGATCTGTTGGCGGCGGTGCTCGTAGCCACAAACAGCGCGGACACGGTGTGGTGGCTGGCGTTTTTGCGCTCGCCCTTTGCCGGTGTGTCCGACCGGGAATTGCTTAGCTGGAATGCCTATGGGGACAATTGGGAAGAGCGGCTGATCGGAGCAAAATATAAGGCGAAAAAGGCAGAGGCGGTTTTGGCCCGGATCCGCGAATACAGAGAGCGGCTTCGTCTGGACAGTTTGCCCTGTCTGGTGACGGATTTGCGGCGCGAATACGATGTGTACTGCGCGGCAGAACCCGATGCGGAACGCAGACTGGCGAATCTGGATGCCTTGCTTGCGTGGCTCTACGATCGCCAGGAGCAGGATAATCCTGCGCCGGAGCAGTTGGCTGAAGACTGGCTTTGGCATACCGGTGTGGAAGAAGAGGAAGCCGAACAGGCAGACACAGAAGGCGGGGCTGTGACGCTGATGACGATTCATAAGGCGAAAGGGCTGGAAAAGCGCGTCATTTTTCTTGTAGGCATTGATGCAAATACATCCGGTTTTTCGGATGCATTCCTGTATGACGAGAATCGCGTATACATTAAGGGTTCTGCCGGGCATGCACTGGCCGGGAAAAGGCAGCGTCAGCGGGAAGAAGAAGAGGAACGCCGCATATTGTATGTTGCCCTGACGCGGGCAAAAGAGTCCCTGTATCTGACCTCGCATACCGGAAAGAACCAGAGTTTTTATAAAACGCTGAAAGAAGCAGGCTACGACCCGGCCGGATTGCCCGCAATGCACACACAGAAACCGGCAGCTATGCCGCAAAGAAAAGCCCGTGTGCATGTCAAACCTGTGCGTTTTACTTTTCCTAACCCGCCCTTGCAGACACGGGCTTTTAGCGCATCGCAATGGATGCAGTTTCTTTCCTGCAAGCGCGCCTGGTATCTGCAGTATAAGCTTTTTATCCATGCAGATCCGCCGACGGTTTCCGTATTACCCGATGAGGAGGCTATAAACACGGACTACCGTTTGGCAGGGCATAAGAAGGGGAGTTTGTTTCATGCTCTGGCGGAAGCACCCGACGATGTGGATCCAGAGTCGCAAATCCATGCATTGGCCCGGCGATACGGGGTAGAGCCGTCTGCTAAGGAGATCGCACAATTGAAAACGTGGCTGCATCATGTCCGGACATATCCCTTTCAGGGACAGACAGCACACGAACAGGATTTTGACTGGGAACGCAACGGTTTTTTGTGGACGGGGTCGGTAGATCTGGTAGAAGACGGTCCGGTGTTTCGGATTTATGATTTTAAGACCAATCAGAAAAAAGCGGGTTTAACCAAGTATATTCCGCAAATGCAATTGTATGCTTTGGCGATGCGCGCTCTAACCGGACGGGTGCCGGAGGCTGTTTTGTGGTGGCTGCCGGGAAACGAGCAGATTCCCGTGGATGTATCGGATGCGGCTTTGCAAAAAGCGGAAGAACAGATGGATGCTTTTACTTCCTATGTGACAAGGCAAACCGATTGGGCCGCTTATCCTTGTACCGAGAGTTGTCCCGCATATTGCCGAAGTAAAAATCTCTGCGATGCATTGTCCGAATAACCTTCAAATGGGTATATATGGGTCATAATTCTATACACGACTGAAACAAATGGAGGAGACACCGATGAAATGGCAGGGTAGAAGACAAAGCAGCAATGTAGAGGACCGCAGGGGACAGCGTGGAGCCGGCGGCGGTCGCGGCATGCCCATGGTTCCGATCGGGGGCGGACTGGGCCTGATTATTATGGTTATACTCTTTTTCTTGCAAGGCGGACTGGGTGGCGGTACGCAACCGGCCCAGCAGCAACCGGCGAATCTGCCGACATCGGCAGAAGAAGAGCAGATGTACGAATTTGCAAAAGTCGTTCTGGCCGACACGGAAGATGTCTGGCATGATCTGTTTGCGGAGCAGGGGTATGCGTACAGTGAACCGACACTGGTCGTATTTACAGACTCCGTACAATCGGCCTGCGGTGTGGCCGGTTCTTCCACCGGACCTTTCTATTGTCCGGGGGACCATAAACTGTATATTGACCTTTCTTTCTTCCATGAACTGTCCACCAAGTACGGCGCGTCGGGCGAATTTGCCATGGCTTATGTAATTGCCCACGAGGTGGGGCATCATGTACAGACGCTTTTGGGCTTGACGGATCAGGTATTTTCCTTAAAGGACAGGATGTCTGAGAGTGAGTTCAACCGGTATCTGGTACGCTTTGAATTGCAGGCGGACTATTTTGCTGGCGTATGGGCGCATCATATCGGGCAAAAAGGGTATCTGGAAGCCGGCGATATCGACGAAGCATTAAATGCTGCGTATCAAATCGGAGATGATACGCTGCAAAAACGCAGCCAGGGCTATGTCGTTCCCGACAGCTTTACGCACGGAACCTCCGAACAGCGCAGCGGCTGGTTTAAGAAGGGCTACGAATACGGCACGATTGCCGACGGCGACACCTTCAATATGGAAGACCCCCGGTAAGGAGAAAGGCATGCGATATTTTACCGCCCGTATCAACGGCGAACACAAACCCGGAGTGGCCATGGGAAACAAGGCCGCTCTTTTTTCCGATTTGGGCATAGAGGAAAAGAGCCTGCTTGCCTGGCTGCAGAAGGAAGAAGCAGCCCCTTCTTTTCGTGAAGAATCCTTCCAAAGGGATTTGCAGGAGCTGGTACTTGCATCGCCGATTGTACACCCGCCGCATGATATTTTATGTGTCGGGAAAAACTATATGGAACATATCAAAGAACTGCGCGGGGATCTGGGTGAGGAACCGATCCGCCCGGTTCCGCATTATTTCGGAAAAAGATGCAGCGAGGCACTTGGTCCGACGGATGCGATCCGCGGGTTTTTTTCGCTGGATGCAGGCCTGGACTATGAAGTGGAACTGGCTGCGGTAATCGGAAAGACCGGCAGAGACATCCCACAGGACAAAGTCTGGGACTATCTGTTCGGTTTTACGGTGCTCAATGATTTGTCATCGCGCACCCTGCAGAATCATCATGTGCAGTGGTATCGGGGCAAGTCACTGGACGGTTATACGGTAATAGGACCCTGGATTGTAGATAAAGAAGCTTTCACTCGTCCGCTCAAGTTGGAACTTACCACGCATGTAAACGGCGAGCTGCGGCAAAAGGCCAATACGGAACAGATGATTTTTTCTCTGGAAGAGTTGGTGTCGGAGCTTTCGCAAGGGATCACACTCCGGCCGGGCGATATGATTGCAACCGGGACCCCGTCCGGTGTGGGGATGGGGTTTTCTCCGCCGCGCTTTTTGCAAAAGGGCGACTGTGTGCGCATGGAGATTGAAAACATCGGTGTATTGCAGAATCTCGTAACGGATGCTTGACAATGCGGTAGCGGTACACTATACTACAGTTATTCTATAGAACGACTGAGAAGAGGAAAGTAGGTCGGCGAAACTTCTGCAGAGAGCCCGGACACGGTGAAAACGGGCGAAGGGAAACCGTCTGAAAATGGCCTTGGAGTCTTGCGTTGAGATCTTCGGATTCAGGCGCAACGTGTGCACACGATAGCGTGCCGGGGTATGAATTCGTACCCGATGAGATCCGTTTTGTGAAAAACGGATGAATATGGGTGGTAACGCGAGTTTCTCTCGTCCCATAACGACGGTTATGGGACGGGAGTTTTTTTATTGGGAGGATGTATGCTGGAAGTAAAGAATGTGAGCAAGGCGTTTCCTGTGAAAGACGGAAAGCTGCACGCGGTGCGCGATGTCAGTTTCCGGGTGGCACAGGGAGAAATATACGGGATAATCGGCCTGTCCGGTGCGGGAAAGTCGACCCTTTTGCGTTGTATCAACGCTTTGGAGCGGCCGGATACCGGAGAGATCCTCTTCGACGGGGACAATCTGCTGACGATGAAAGAGGAGGCGCTGCTGCAAAAAAGAAAAGAAATCGGCATGATTTTTCAGGGTTTCCATCTCTTAATGCAAAAAAATGCTTTGCAGAATGTGCTGCTTCCGTCCCGTTTCCATCATGCAGACAAAAACATGGCTATGGAAAAAGCCCTCGAAATGCTGGAACTCGTCGGATTATCCGAAAGAAAGGACGCGTATCCGGCGAATCTGTCCGGCGGGCAGAAGCAAAGGCTGGCCATTGCCCGTGCTCTGGTTATGTCTCCGCGCCTGTTATTGTCCGATGAAGCAACTTCCGCCCTGGATCCGCAAACCACCGAACAGATACTGCGGCTGCTGAAGAAAATTGTCCAGACCTACGGCCTGTCCATTGTGATGATTACCCATCAGATGGAGGTGGCCAAAGAGATTTGCGATACGGTGGCCGTCATGGAAAACGGCACGATTATTGAACAAGGCCCGGTACATGATATGTTTTTGCGGCCGAAGAAAAAAAGAACGCGCGAAATGATTTTAGGTTTATCGGAAGAAGAATCCGAACCGTCCCCCACAAACGGGCGTACGGTGTACCGTTTGGGCTTCGAGCAATACACAGCCACAAGCCCCGTGATATCGCGCGCAGTGCGGCAGTTTGATGTGGATATCAATATACTGGCCGGAAATATTCATCAGCTGAAAGAAGAGCAGATCGGCATGCTGTATGTGGAGATATGGGGTGATACGGCACAAGTGGACAAAACCCTCGCCTATCTGACCGAAAACGGAATCAGCTGGGAGGTGAGTGCATGAATCTGATGCTTACAGCCCTTTTGCAGACGGTCTACATGGTACTGGCATCGACACTGATTGCCGTTGTGCTGGGATTTCCCTTGGCGGTAATCCTTTTGTTTACCCGGCCGGGCGGTTTGCGGCCCAATGAAGCGGTGTATACGATCGTAAATACGCTGGTGAATGTGTTTCGTTCGTTTCCGTTTATCATTCTGATGATCGTCCTGATCCCTTTGGGGCAGGCGCTGATCGGAAAGTCGACGGGAACCACCGCCACCATTATTCCGCTATCGATAGCGGCGGCACCGTTTGTGGCCCGCATTATTGAACAGAGTCTGCTGGAAGCCGATCCGGGTTTGGTGGAGGCGGCACGCTCCATGGGCGCGAACCCTATGCAGATCCTGTTTCAGGTTTTGCTGCCCGAAACGACCCCGTCTTTAATTCTGGGGATAACGACTTCGGTGATCAATATCATCGGCTATTCCGCTATGGCCGGTGCGATTGGCGGAGGAGGACTGGGCGATGTAGCGATCCGTTTTGGCTTGTATCGAAGAAGCCAGCCGGAAATGCTCTGGGGTTCGGTGCTATTGATCTTATTGTTTGTACAACTTGTACAGTGGATGGGGAATTTTCTTTCCCGCAAATTGAATCATGCGTAAGGCAAGGAGGAAAAAATGAAAAAGTTTCGTTGGATCGTATGGGGATTGGTATTGGTGCTGGCGTTAGCTGCCTGTGGCACCGAGCAGGAAGAGACCGTGGTGAAAATCGGTGTTTCGGAAAAACCGCATAAGGATATCGTGGATCAGGTCGTGGAAGATCTGGAAAAAGAAGGCATCAAACTGGAGATCACTGTTTATTCGGACTATATCGTACCGAATCTGGCGCTGGACCAGGGCGATATTGATATTAACTACTTCCAGCACCGTCCGTATCTGGAGAGCTTCTCGGTAGAGAGAAATCTGAATCTGGAAGAATTGGGCGGGGTGCATATTGAACCGATGGGCGTGTATTCCAAGGAATACGACAGTCTGGATGCGATTCCCGATGGGTCCGAAATCTATTTTCCCAATGACCCCACAAACGGCGGGCGCGCTCTTTTGCTTCTGGAAAAACAAGGGCTGATTACCCTGGCCCCCAATGCCGGGGTCAACGCAACCGAGCAGGATATACTGGAGAACCCGAAAGCGCTGACCTTCACTCCGCTGGAAGCGGCGATTATTCCCACATTGTACGAGGATGTTGCCGCAGCCGTGATCAACGGGAACTATGCCATTGAACATGGCCTGAACCCTGTGAACGACTCCATTGCGATTGAAGATGCGGAATCTCCGTATGTGAATATACTGGCGGTTCGCGAAGGTGATGCCGAAAACGAAACGTACAAAAAGGTTCTGGATGCAATCCGTAGCGACAAAGTGAAACAGTATATCGAACAGGAATATGACGGCGCCGTGGTTCCGGCGTTTTAAGAAAGAAGAGCCCCCGGAGTATGTTTGTCGTGCTTCAGGGGGTTTTTTTGTGCGAAAAGGAAACGCTTTGCAATGTTTGCGTTTTTTCTTTCAATTTATACGTTCATTTGGTATCATAAAGGGTAGAGTAGGTGGATTGGCATGAGTTTGATAAAACGAGGGACAGGTTCCCTGCTGCATGGCCTGGCGGTTGTGCTGGATTCGGTTTTTGAAGGCATAATCGCGATACTAGAAACCGTAGTGATTCTTGCGGAGACTTTGCGGGCGGGCGTGTTGCAGCTTTTGGTTGCGGGAGGCTGCCTGCTTGTTTTTCTGCTCATGAATCCGATCGGTTGGCTGTTTTTGCTGCAGCCGGAAGTGTTGCTGTTCCTGTTTATCATTTTTGGCGTACCGTTGCTGGGTCGTTCTTTTATTTCTCTGTTAAAATACGGAGAATATGTGACGACCGAATACCTGAACGACTACGCGGACTATCTGAAAACCGGCAAGAACCGTACGTTCCGTTCGTTTGGGGAGTACGGCCGCAAGTATGTCCGCATGGAACAGGAGAAGGCCGAACGCGCCCAGCGCGCCCGGCGGGAAGCGGAACAGCGTATGTGGGAAGAACGCTTCCGTGCCTGGTATCAGCATCAGGAGCAGCAGAGCCGCTACGGGAATCCTTACGGCCGGACCGGGCAGGGTCCATATGGCGGGTACGGATCCTACGGGCAGGCAGGGCAAGCGCCCCCTTATACCAATCCCTACGATGATTTTGTAAAGAAGTACGAAGAATCCGCTAAGATACTGGGGGTACCGGCAGATACCGATGAATATCAGGTACGGCTGGCCTACCGTAAATTGGCAAAAAAGGTGCATCCGGATATCAACAAGGCACCGGATGCGACCCAACAGTTTCAAAAGCTCTCGGATGCTTATGACTTTATGAGCAAAGAGAATATCGAACGCTATCGGTCCATTAAAAAGGGACGATAGAAAGGAGCGATGTCCTTGTCATTTCCTACGATCGATGAAGTACATGACATGCTGGACACCATTGCAGAAGGCATACCCCAGGCGATTTTCAAAGAGCTGAACAAAGGGATTGTCCTTTTGCCGCAAGTAAAGCTCCATCCTGAATCCGACCCATCACAGGTTTTGTATATCCTGGGGGAATATACGTCGAATCGCACGGGGCGACAAATCGTACTGTATTATGGTTCGTTCCGGCAGAGCTTTCCCGGCCGATCCCGGGAACGCTTATACAAAGAGCTGAAAAACACTTTGTACCACGAGTTTGTCCACCATCTGGAAGGGCTTGCGGGCGATTACGATCTGGAAGTAGAAGACAGAATCAGTCTCGAACGATACAAACAGAGGCTGCGAAGTGCACAAGAATCGAAAGGAGAATGAGTATTATGCATCCCATGTTACAAAAATTGGTTACATCCGAGTTTATGAACGAGAATCAGGCAAAGGTGATTCAGGAAGCCGTTGACAACAAAGACACCGTGATCGCTTCCGGCCACCGTTCGGCAGCGGTTCGTCCGTTATTGGCAACCCTGATGACCATGGCAAAAGCAAATGACACAAAGCAAGTGAAAGCCATGGAAGATATTACCGATGATACCGAGTATATCCTGCTTCCGGGTCTGGGTGTAGACAATTTTGAAGAATATGTACAAAAAGCCTTTGAAGCAAAGCCGCCGATGATTACGATCAAAGAACCCGAGCATCCTTATTCCATGATGAAGGTCATGAAACTGGCTGCGAAAGCATCCGGCAATACCGACAAGCAAACCTGGCTCCTGGAATGCCGCAAAGTGGATAATATTCCGCGATTGGTGGAGATTCACCGCTTCTATTACAATGAAAAAGGAAAAGTCACACTGGAAAAACAGACCAGAGACTAATTGCACAAACAAAACGCGGAGCGATCCGCGTTTTGTTATGCTATCATGCGCAAATTCATTGTGCCAAATCCTGTTTTGTGGTGGCATTATACCCCGTGGGGGTATATAATGTCTATGAGGTGAACCAATGAAGAAAGAGTGCAAGCATCCGACACAGGAGGCGGCGCGTCTGCAAAAGCCGATGCTGTCGCGTTTGAACCGGATCGAAGGGCAGATACGCGGCGTGAAACGGATGATCGAAGAAGACGCGTATTGCGACGATATTATTCATCAGATATCGGCGTCCCGCGCGGCGTTGCGCGAGGTGCAGAATCTGCTATTGGACAATCATATCCGTCATTGTGTGAAAGAACAGCTTTTTCACGGAAAAGACAATGTCATAGAAGAACTGGTGCACACCGTGCGCAAGATGACGCGCTGACGGCACAGGAAGGAACTCGGATCGATGAAACAACAATATGATGTAATGGGAATGACCTGCTCTGCCTGCCAGGCGGCAGTGGAACGGGCCGTGCATAAAGTCCCCGGCACCGACAATGTGCAGGTGAATCTGCTCACTGGGAAGCTGCATGTGGAAGCCGATGAAACGATTTCGGATCAGATTATTGCGGCGGTGGAAAAAGCGGGTTACACAGCAAGCAGTACAAGCCGGGAGAAGACTGCTCCGTCGGTACAGAAGGCAGAGGAGAATCAGTTTAAAAAAGAAGCAAAGGAGTTAAAAAAGCGCCTGTTGTGGTCGCTCGCCTTTATGCTGCCTTTAATGTATATTGCCATGGGGCATATGGTGGGTGCGCCTTTACCCGCCGGGCTTACGGGCACAGAAAATCACGCCAACTTTGCTCTCACGCAGTTTTTGCTCACCATCCCGGTGCTTTTTATCAACCGTGGGTATTTTATACGCGGTTTCAAATCGCTGTATCACCGGGCGCCCAATATGGACAGCCTGATCGCTGTAGGCTCGGGGGCGGCGGTTCTCTACGGGATTTACGCTTTGTATCGTATCAATACGGCGATGGCTGCGGGCGACTGGGAGACCGTGCATGCGATGGGCATGCAATTGTATTTTGAATCCTCGGTGATGATACTCACCCTGATCACCTTGGGTAAGTTTTTGGAGGCACGAGCCAAAAGCCGGACAACGGATTCGCTGACAAAGCTGATGGATCTGGCACCGAAAACCGCCCGCGTAGTGCGGGATGACACAGAGATTGTGGTGGCAGCGGAAGATCTTAAGGCCGGTGACTGGATCCGTATCCGACCGGGCGAACGGCTGCCTGTGGACGGTGTGGTGGTTGCAGGGAGCAGTTCTGTGGATACTTCGGCGATTACCGGGGAGAGTATACCGGTTTTGGTGGAAAAAGAGGACAAGGTGACTTCCGGTACGGTGAATCTCACGGGAACGATCGACTTTCGCGTCACGCAGGTCGGGTCGGATACGACATTGGCCCAGATTGTTCGCCTCGTGGAAGAAGCCAATGCCACCAAGGCTCCGATTGCCAAATTAGCCGATAGGATCAGCGGTATCTTTGTGCCGATTGTGCTTGTTATCGCGCTGTTAACCTTTACTATCTGGATGCTTGCAGGCAGCGGTCTGGAATTTTCCCTGACCAATGCCATTTCCGTTTTGGTTATTTCCTGTCCTTGCGCATTGGGACTGGCAACGCCTGTCGCCATTATGGTGGGTACGGGAAAAGGCGCCGGCGAAGGTATTCTGATCAAGTCGGCGGAATCATTGGAAGTTCTGCACGATGTGGATACGGTTCTTTTGGATAAAACCGGAACGATCACCCGGGGAGAACCGGTTGTAACCGATGTGGTAACGACTGGCGATATCAGCGAGAAGGAATTTCTGACAATTGCAGCCACGCTTGAATCGGCATCGGAACATCCCCTGTCACGGGCGATACTCCGCCATGCGAAACAGCAAGGTATACAGGCGGGGATAGCGGAGGATTTTCAGGCGGTTTCGGGCTTCGGGATTGAAGGACGGATCGATGGAACGCATTATTTGGCCGGGAACCGTCGCTTTTTGACCAAACGGCAGATAAAGGGACTTGAATCACTGGATATACTGGATACCTGGGCCGAAGAGGGAAAAACGCCGATGCTTTTTTCTGACCCGGAGCGGGTCATCGGGATGATGGCCGTACAGGATCCGATTAAGAAGAGCAGTGTAGAGGCAATCCGTGCGTTGCATGAAGCCGGTATGGAAGTGATGATGCTCACCGGAGACAATGAGAAAACCGCACAGGCTATCGCAAAGGAAGCCGGATTGGACCGCGTGTTCGCCCAGGTATTACCGGCAGACAAAGAAGAAAAAGTGCGCGAGCTGCAGGAAAGCAAAAAGAAGGTCGCAATGGTGGGCGACGGCATTAACGATGCACCGGCACTGGCGCGTGCCGATGTCGGCGTGGCGATCGGCGCCGGGACGGATATTGCCATGGAATCAGCCGATATCGTACTGGTCAGAAGTGCGCTGACCGATCTGGTTGCAGCGATCGATCTAAGTCGTGCTACGATCCGCAATATTAAACAGAATCTGTTTTGGGCGTTTTTCTACAATACATTGGGGATTCCCATTGCAGCGGGTTTACTCTATAAGAGTACCGGGATTCTTATGAATCCGATGCTGGCAGCCGGTGCGATGAGCGTGAGTTCGGTTTTTGTTGTAACGAATGCATTACGACTCAACCGTTTTCAAAAAAGATCATTCGCATCAGATGTATCGCAGTCGCAAGCAGAGGAAGACACCGTGACAGAAAACAGAATACAGGAGGGTATCATGGAAAGAACATTGCATGTAGAAGGTATGACCTGCTCACATTGTGAAGCGCGGGTTAAGAAAGTATTGGAAGCAGTTGAGGGTGTACAGAAAGTGGAAGTGGATCTGGAAGCGCATACTGCGCGGGTGCAGGGGGAATCCCTGGAGGATACACAATTGACTGCCGTGGTGGAAGATGCGGGGTATGAAGTAAAAGAGATCGTCTAAAAAATCGGCTCCTTTTCTTTCGATTGTCTGTCTATTGGCATTCATTTCCGATTCGGGCTGTTTTTACCGATTTTTTGCTGCGATCATGGGTAAACAATGAAATAAGGAAGGGAAGAAAGGAGCCTTGTTATGACAAATGGTCAAATACGGCAAGAGGCCTTAGCGAAACTGAAAAGGAACTTTCTTTATTACATCAAAGGAGGCATTCCGCGATTTGTCTTTTTTCTGCTCTTGTTTATTGCAGGAGGGAGCTGGTTTTTCCGCAGCGTGATACGAATGTCTGCCGACCCGTTTTCCGGTATTGGCTCTTTTTTGGGAGGCTTTGTCCTGAGCAACCTGGTAGCTGCAATCGGAGCCGGATTATTGAATTACGGATACCAGATTTATCTGCTTCGTTTGCTGCGGTACGGAGAAACGGATATGCAGAATGCGCTGTCCGGCTTTTCGTATTTGGGCGTACGCTTTCTTGGCATGATGATTCCCATTGCCTTGATTCTTGCGGCGGTTAGCGGAGCCTTGCAGTATCTACTGACAAGTGCCGGCGCAGAAGATACCGGGTCGTTTATCGGTTTGATTCTTACTTTGATTGTCGGTTTGGTTTTGTGGATTATCCCGTATCTGATCCACGATCATCCGGAGATGTCGGCGGGGAAAGTATTGCGCCTTGCATGGGATAAAATGCGCGGACACAAATGGAATTTTTTTAAGCTGCAGATTCCGCCCATACTGGTTTTGATTGTGTTTTTTCTCGTGCTGATAATGGGAGCGGTTTTTATGATGATTCCGATCATTGACAGTCTGCTTCGCACCGGAGATTTCAGTGCACTGTTTGCTCCGAGTATGCTTATATTTCTCATTTTGTATTTTGTAGCCGGTATTGTAATTGACTTGTATTTTGTAACGCTTCACATTACGTATTATGAAAACCGATTAGCGACACCGCCGGGCGATGAAATCTATTATACAATCGATCCGGAAAGCTGATTTGGAGCGGATGATCCGAACAAATCGTACCGCCTGTGCAGGAAACTGTGCGGGCGGTGTTTTTTGTTCGCAATGCGGACACGGATTCGGTATAATAGACCAAGTGATAAAAAGGGGGATTCCTATGCAGCGAAAAGACATGACTGAAAAAATACTCTATGGATCTCTCTGGAAGAGCATACTATTTGTTGCGCTTCCCTTAATGCTGAACAATCTGATTCAAACTCTTTATAATCTGGCGGATGCGCTTTGGGTCGGGCGCCTCGGCCCGGAAGAATTTGCCGCGACGAGTTTTGTCTGGCCGGTTCTGTTTTTGTTTATCTCGGTCGGGATCGGGGTTTCCATGGCGGGCACATCCATCCTGTCGCAATTGATTGGGGCAAGTAAGTACAAAGATGCGTCGGAATTTGCCTCCCTGATTTACCGGTTGGCCTTGGGTTTTGCCCTGTTGATTGCGGCACTGGGGTATTTTGTAACGCCTTCTCTTATTCATTGGATGGGTGCACGCGGCCATTTTGCCCGTTTGAGTGCGGACTATCTGCAGATTCTCTTTTTGGGTATGCCCTTTCAGTTTTTAGCTTTTGCGACCAATGCCGTTTTTCAGGCGCAGGGGATTACCATGCTGACGACTACCCTTAGCGCGGTATCGGCAGGCCTGAATATGGTATTGAACCCGTTTTTTATTTTCTCCCGTATACCCGGCACACAGATTGCCGGTTTGGGCTGGGGCGTAGCCGGCGCGGCCTGGGCTACGGTTTTGGCCCAGGGGGTCCTGGTTGTCATCGGCTTTTTATTTGTGCGGTATAAGTCGGTGCATATTACGGTACAATGGCGTCGCGTACCCTGGAACAAGGAACGCATCTTTTTGATCGGACGAATCGGTATTCCGTCTGCGATCGGACAGTCGGGTGCTGCGTTTGGTTTTATTATTTTAAACGGCATCATTGCGGCGTTTGGAACCGATACGCTGGCGGCGTTCGGATTGGTAAACCGCGTATCCGGTATCGGGATGCTTCCTGCGATGGGAATCGGCGCCGCGTTAACCACGGTTGTGGGACAGAATATCGGGCGGGGGCAGATCCCGCGTGCCAAAGACTCTCTCCGCTGGGGATTTCTCATGACCCTCGCCGTTACAGTAACGCTTACGATACCCTTGTATCTGTTCGATTATCCGATCCTGAACTTTTTTATGCCGGCCGAACGGACATCGCCCGTCATGGTTCTGGCGCTGCACTTTTTGCTGTACGCGGTTTTTTTGAATCCGTTAATGGGGTTTTTCAGTGTCTTGCAGGGCTTTTTCCAGGGAACGGGACACACGCGTTACTCCATGATGATGGAAGTGATCCGCTTATGGGGTATACGATTGCCGATGATCTGGATTTTGCAGGCCTTGCATGCCTGGACGCGGGACGGGATCTGGTATGCGATGATTGTCAGCAATCTGCTTGTCGTTGTATTGGGCCTTTGGTTCTATCGAAACGGGAAGTGGAAAACACGGGTCATGAAAGAAGAATTATCGGACAATCCGGTATTGCTTGAGATAGGAAAGGAAGTGGAATAATAATGGAAGGGAATTTTACGATTGCATTTATTGTAACCGCGCTGGCGGGTTTGTCCACCGGTTTCGGTTCTCTGATCGCGTTGGTCGTAAAACGGACAAATATGAAGTTTTTGTCCGCCGCGCTGGGCTTTTCCGCCGGGGTTATGATTTTTGTATCCTTCGTGGAGATTTATCCCAAAGCGCTGGAAGCTCTAAGTGCCGTCTATCCGGATCGCACGGCAAATCTGATTACGATGGGAGGATTTTTCGGGGGCATGCTCCTGATCGCCGTGATTGACAAACTGGTACCGGATTTTGAAAACCCGCATACGATGCACTCGCAGGAAGAACTCGACGAATTACGGGAAGATGTGGAAGAAGGTATCGACAAATCACCGGAACAGAACAAGGACGCATTGTACCGCATGGGCATATTGTCCGCCATTGCGATAGCGATTCACAATTTTCCGGAAGGATTGGCTACCTTTACGGCAACATTACGTGACCCGAGCCTCGGGATTCCCATTGCGGTTGCGATTGCCATTCACAATATACCGGAAGGGATTGCTGTTTCGATCCCCTTGTATTATTCAACCGGAAGTAAGCGAAAAGCCTTTTTGTACTCGTTTTTGTCGGGACTGGCCGAGCCGGTGGGGGCTTTGGTCGGATTCTTACTGCTGTCGCGTTTCTTTAACGATCTGACCTTCGGCATTATGTTTGCTGTCGTTGCAGGGATCATGGTGTATATCTCTTTGGATGAACTGTTACCCGCATCGGAAGAATACGGAGAGCATCATATCTCGTTGTACGGGCTCATCTCCGGGATGCTGGTGATGGCGGTTTCCCTGCTTGTGCTGTAGGTGTGAAATGCAGACTTTCACGATGCAGATTCCGGTGCACTTTTCCGATTCGGATGCATCCGGCCGCATGTCGCCTACTTCGGTGATGCGGGCCATGATCGAGAGTTCCATGCGGCATTCAGATTCGGTGGAACAGGCGGATTTTCCCGGCTTCTGGGTCTTGTATCAATGGGATGTCGACTTTCATTCTTTCCCGAAGCCCGGCACGACCTTGCAGGCAACGACATGGACGACCGGCTTTTACAAGTTTTATGCCTACCGGCAATTCCTTTTGGAAGAAAACGGACAAACGGTAGCCGAGGCGCGCACCAGCTGGCTATTGCTTTCCCATTCCGATCAAAGACCTCTGCGCGTACCGGAAGCCTTTGCGGCCCGTTACGGGTCGGAGCTTTTAACCAAACAGCTAAAAACGGAAAAAGAACCGGAATCCTTTTTGCCGGTGCACAAAGAAGACATTCGCGTACGCAGCTATCACATCGACGCCAATCAGCATGTAAACAACCTCGTATATGCTGACTGGGTTCTGGAAGCTATACCGCCGGTGTTTCGCGGTGCCCATGCACTGAAAAAGATGGTGCTCACCTACAGAAAACAAATCTTTTACCCGGATACGGTGCAAACCGTCGCCACACAGGAAGGGGCAGAAATCGCTCATCGCATTGTAGATAGCAAAGGGGAAACCCGCGCCTGGGCGCGAACCCGTTGGGAGTAAGTCTGACCTTATTTTGAGATCCTCCGATTTGATCCTCCGTCGGAGGATCTTTTTTTGTGCAGAAAAGGGGAAAATTGTCGCTGTGGCTTGAAAGCAGGTAAAAAATCGGGTATAGTAGAGTCAAGTGGAAGAAAGTGGTACGAAGTGGAACAAATTCCATAAAAGCGGGTGCGCCATGAGCATGTTTATCGGAGAATACCATCATTCGTTGGATGACAAAGGACGAGTGAGTATGCCGGCCAAATTCAGAGAAGACTTAGGGGTTGTCTTTTACATTACAAAGGGGATGGACAGCTGTCTTTTTGTGTACGACAAAGAAGAATGGGAAAAGGCGGAAGAAAAAATCAATAATCTACGGCTCACCCGAAAAGACGCACGCGCCTTTTCTCGTTTATTCTTCGCCGGTGCATCGCAACAGTCCCTGGACAAGCAGGGGCGTGTTGTCATCCCACAGAATCTGCGGGAATATGCGGATCTTTCGCGGGATGTGGTTATAATCGGTGTTTCCAATCGCGTGGAAATCTGGGATCGCGAAAAATGGGAAGCATACAATTCTTCGGAAGAATTCACCTATGACGCCCTGGCGGATCATATGGATGATATAGATTTTTAGAGGTTGCTTATGAAACATATACCGGTACTCTTGCAGGAAGTATTGGATGGATTACAAATAAAGCCGGAAGGGATTTATGTAGACGGCACCGTAGGAATGGGCGGTCATTCCTATGCAATTGCCAAACGCCTGACTTCCGGTCGTTTAATCGGAATTGACCGCGACCGGACGGCCCTGCAGGAAAGCGCAAGACGGCTGCAGGAATTTGGAGACCGGGTTCTTTTGCTACACGGTAATTTTACCGCGCTAAAAACGATTTTAGCGGAACAGCAGATTACCAAAGTAGACGGGATTCTGCTGGATATCGGAGTATCTTCCCCGCAGATTGATCAGGCCGAACGGGGTTTTTCGTATCTCAAAAACGGCCCTTTGGATATGCGCATGGACGCGAGTCAACAAACGAGTGCAGCGGATATTGTGCGGGAAGCCGATGAAAGCGAATTGGAAGAAATATTCTGGAAGTACGGGGAAGAGCGCTGGGGGCGCAAGATCGCGCAGCGAATTGTTCGCGAACGAACCCGACAACCCATTACTACGACGCTGGAACTTGCCGATATTGTGGAACAGGCGGTGCCCCGGAGAAATCAGCGGGACGGACATCCCGCCAAGCGGATCTTTCAGGCGCTGCGCATAGCGGTCAATGACGAATTGGACGCCCTAACATCGGCATTGGAAGATGCCATGGAGCTTTTGCTGCCCGGCGGCCGGCTGTGTGTGATTACTTTTCACAGTCTGGAAGACCGCATTGTAAAACAATTTCTTGTGGAACAAAACAAGGACTGTATCTGCCCGAAAGAATTTCCGGTTTGCGTTTGCGATCATCAGCGGATCGCGCGCATTATCACACGAAAACCGATCACGGCAGGACGCAAGGAGTGCGAGGAAAACCCACGTGCTGCCAGCGCGAAGCTGCGCATTGGAGAAAAACTATAGGAGAATCCGCTATGGAAGCCCGCATAAGACGTAAAAAGAATCGATACAAGCGCAATCTCGCTAAAGGGGCGGGTGTTTTCTTATGCATTCTCTTTCTTGCCATGCTGGCTGCGTTTATTTTTCGCTATACCGAGATTGCCGGACTGGGGAGAGAAGCAGCCGAACTGGATACACGGATTGCAGAATTGACGGCTCGTAAAGACGCGCTGATTCATCAGCTGAATCCGTTCACAAAAAAAACCCATGTGGAAGAAATTGCGAAAAACGAGCTCGGAATGCAGTATAATAAGGAGAGAGTACCTATAGCAGAAAGGGTAGCCGAAGCGGAAGCGGATGGGGAATTGGAAGCACCGGCTGTACCCGCACAGAATCCGACCCTGTTTGGGCAGCTGTCCGTTTTTGTGTTCAGTTTGCTCTACCGCTGATAAGAGAGAATCTATGAAAAAGACCATTCATGTAAAACGACGGATAAGCGTTCTGCTTGGGCTATGCGCACTGATTGTAGCGCTGATTGCGGGACGCTTGTTTTATTTGCAGATTTTGAATCCCGAATACCGACAGAAAATGCTCGAATTGATGCGTAAAACAATCGAGCTTTTTCCTACGCGCGGATCCATTACCGATCGTGACGGATACATCCTCGCGTATGACGAGAATGCGTATGTCCTGTATCTGTTTCCTGAGGAAATAGAGGATAAAGAGGCGCTGCGACAGCAGATTATGGAGATCCTGCCGGCAGATCAGGAAACCGTGGATACCTGGCTGAACGGGGAGGGCACGATAACAGCCGATATAGACATCTCCCAGGAACAGGCGGATGCCCTTATGGCGATAGAAGCCCGGGGATTGTCGGTAATTACCCAGAATCAACGACGGTATGCGGAGAGTCTGTCTGCAGGCAGCCTGATCGGGTTTACGGGCCAGGATCATCGCGGTGCAGTCGGACTGGAAGCGTATTACGAGGATCTTTTAAAGGGAACGCCGGGAAAAATGCGCCTGTTTTCCTACTCGGGCGGGATTCCCGTTCCGTATGAGCAGGAAGTGCAGTATCCAAAAAAAGAAGGATATTCCTTGTCTTTAACGATCGATTCCGCCTTGCAGGAGATTGTAGTGGAAAAAGGACGCAAGGGATTTGAACGCATGCAGCCCCGGAAGATGTCGATATTGGCAATGGATCCAAATACCGGAGAAATGCTGGCATGGGCCGATTTTCCCCTGTTGGATGCGGCCAATCCACGGCGGGGCCGTACCGAACAGGAAATCGCCGAATTGGCACAGATGACCGAAGAAGAACGGGTTGACCGATATTATTCCATGTGGCGAAGTTTCAGTGCACAGGATGTTTACGAGCCGGGCTCGGTTTTTAAGGTGATCACGGCGGCGGCCGCTTATGAAGAGGGCACCGCAACCGATGAAACCGAATACTATTGCGACGGTGCCATACGGGATATTCCGGGTGTTCTGATCCGCTGCTGGTCGTATGACGAGCCGCACGGGCATCTGACCTTTACCGAAGCCATGGATGAATCCTGCAATCCCTCATTTGTGCAAATGATCCGCGCTTTAGGTAAAGAAAACAGCAAAGAATATATTGATGCCTTCGGTTTCGGAGAAAAGACCGGTGTCGGATTTCCGTCGGAGGAAGAGGGAATTGTACCGCCCGATCCGGAAGAAATCAACGAGGCGACTTTTGCGACCAATAGCTACGGTCACGGGATCGCGGTGACACCGCTGCAAATGATCCGTGCCATTGCGACTACCGTAAACGGCGGGGTTTTGTATCAGCCGCAGATTGTTAACCGTATTACCGATGCAGACGGCGAGACGGTACAGTCGTTTGCGCCCAAACCCTTACGTACCGTAATATCGGAGAATACTTCTGCCCGCATGCGGGCACTGTTGGAACACGGTGTGGAACACGGCACCGCTGACGGCGGCAGAATTCCCGGTTATCGGGTGGGCGGAAAGACAGGCACTTCGGTTAAATTTGTCGACGGTGCATACAGCACTGAAACGGTGGTGGGTTCTTACGTTGCCGTATTTCCCGCCGATGCACCGGAGCTGGTTCTTCTTGTAGTGGTGGATGAGCCACAGGACCGGTTTAGCGGAAATTCGACAGCGGCGCCGGTGGCAAAAGAGATACTGGAAGCCTATATTGCGCTGAATGGAATGGAACCGGTTACGGATACCGACACAAACGATAAAGAGGAGCCGCAAACCGAGAACACACTGACCTGGCCGGCGGATCCGGACGGGGAAGAAGAGGAAGTTGACGAAGAAGCGCGCACCGCAGGATGCAATAGAGTATAATAGATAAGCGAAAAGGAGAGTGGATTATTTGAGCATAGAATTTGCAGGAATCCCTGCTTTATTTATGAGCTTTATTGCAACCGTGGTGCTTTCGCGGATCGGGATCCCGATTATCCGGGCCAAAAAAATGGGGCAGCCGATCCGCGACGACGGACCGGAAAGCCATCATGCGAAAAGCGGAGTACCGACAATGGGCGGTATTCTGATGGTGATACCGGTGCTGCTGATTGCTTTGGTATTCGGTGGCGACCGGTCCGGGTGGCTGGTTCTTTTAGGGATGCTCTTTTTAGGGGCGGTCGGTTTTATTGACGATTATGAAAAGCTGACAAAAAAACAATCCTTGGGTCTGGATGAGCGCCAAAAGATCATTTTGCAAGTGTCTCTGGCGGCGGTGCTGGTTGTTCTCTATGGGCTGCTTACCCAACAGCCGCATCTGCAGTTTATTCCTTTCAGCAGGCAGGCGATCGACTTTTCTGTTTTTGCTTATCCCCTGTATCTGTTTGTGATTGTGGGCTGTGTGAATGCAGCCAATCTGACAGACGGTCTGGACGGGTTAAACAGCCTGGTGTCTTTGTTTGTGTTTTTTGCTTATGCATGGATTGCGCATTTGCAGGGACAGGTAGGGGCCATGGTCGGTGCCCTGAGTTTTGCCGGTGCCCTGATCGCTTTTTTGTTTTTCAATGCAAATCCGGCTTCCATTTTTATGGGAGATACCGGGTCGATGGCAATCGGTGGGGCGGTCGCCATGCTGTCCATCGTTACAAAAACCGTTTGGTTTTTGCCGATTATCGGGATCATTTACGTAATAGAAGCCGCATCGGTTTTGATACAAACGTTTTATTATCGCCGTACCGGTGGCAAGCGGATCTTTTTGATGAGTCCGATTCATCATCATTATGAACTGAAAGGCGTGCCCGAACAGAAAATAGTCATATGGTTCGGCATGATCAGCCTGTTGGCGGCTCTTCTTGGTGTTTGGATGTATCGAGGTGTTCTATGAAAATCAGTACCCTGTCTGTTCTGATTATGGGGGGCGGTGTTACGGGAAAAGCGGCGGCGGAAGCGTTGCTGCCTGCAGCCGGACGCGTTGCCATTTATGACGAAGGAAAAGAGAAAGCAATGGAATTGAAAGCGGCGTTTCCGGATGTGGCTGTATACGATACGGTGGAGACGGTTCCTTTTTCTGAATTTACGCTACTATTGAAAAGCCCGGGGATCCAGCCGGATCATCCGCTTTTGCTTCGCGCGGAACAAGCCGGGCTACCGGTTTGGAGCGATGTGGAACTGGCTTACCGCCTGTTTCCAGAGCGAACCATCGCCGGTGTAACCGGGACAAACGGTAAAACGACGACCACAGCCCTTTTATGTCATATCGCCGCGCAGGAAAAAACCGTACACTGTTTGGGCAATATTGGGGTCGGTGTGCTGCCGGCGTTTTTTCAGGGATCCGATGCGGATCTGTATATTATTGAACTGAGCAGTTTTCAGCTTACACACAGCCCGAGCCTGCGCGTGTCGGTTTCCGGAATACTCAATTTGTCGCCGGACCATATCAACTGGCATAAGTCGATGGAGGCTTATGTGGCGGCAAAAGCACGACTGCTCTTGCAGCAGGAGGCAGAGGACACGGCCGTGATCAATCGGGATGAGCCTCTTTTGCAGGAGATTGCCCAACAGACGCGCGCAAAAATCCTGCCGATCTCCTTGCAGGAACCGGTAGACGGCTATTATAAAGAAGGCGAGCAGATGATGCGGCGGGGCAAACCGTTTTTTGCTTTTTCCGAGCTGCAGATACCGGGGCTTCATAATCAGCAAAATGCACTGGTTGCTACTGCCATGGCAGAGAGCCTCGGCATTTCCGATGAAGCCATCAAAGAAGGATTGCGTACATTTGCCGGCGTGGCGCACCGAATGGAATACATCGGGGAGAGCCATGGGATTCGCTTTATCAACGATTCCAAAGGAACCAATGTGGATGCGAGCATAAAAGCTGTGGAGGCGTTGCCGTATCCGATCCGTTTGCTGGCAGGAGGGATGGACAAGAAGGTTTCCTATTTGCCGCTGATTGAGAAACTGGAAGGAAAAGTCGAAAAACTGTATTTATACGGGGAAACGGCAGCACTGATCCGGGATACGGCATTGGAATTTGGTTTTACCCGCATAGAGATGTTTCCCGGTCTGGAAGAAGCGGTTAAAAAAGCCTATGCCGACAGTGCGCCGAATGATCAGATTCTTTTGTCGCCGGCTTCTGCCAGTTGGGACATGTATCCCAATTTTGAAACGCGGGGCGAGCATTTTCGCAGCATTGCAAAGGACCTCGGGGTCAAATGAAAGGCTTTCGCACGAAATCCGATCTGCGTCTTTTGCTATTGACCCTTATACTTTGTGTTATCGGACTGGTCATGGTGTTCAGTGCCAGTTTTCCGTATTCCTTGCGTCTGCACGATGTATCCTATGAGATTTTTTTGAAGCAGCTGCTGTTTTTCGGGATCGGGTTTGTCCTCATGATCCTCGTATCCAATATCCCGCTTCGTTTTTACCGGAAGCATGCCTATCTTCTGTTGCTTGTGGCGCTGTTTTTGTCGGGACTGGTGTTTACACCGCTGGGGACCAATCTGGGGACTTTTTCCCGGCGCTGGATTGATCTGCGCTTTACAACCCTTATGCCGTCAGACATTATCAAGGGAGCGAGCATTCTGGCAATGGCAAGGTTTATAGCGGGGAACCGGCGGCCGCAGAGCTTTCGGCATGGAACGCTGCCCGCTTTTGTACTCATTGCCCTGTGCTGTATACCGGTGATGCTGCAACCGGATACCTCAACCACCTTTATTATCGGCGCGGTCCTGTTTGCTTTATACGCCGTCTTTGCGATGAATCTCAGGCATTTGCTGCCGGGAATCGGGGTCGTAACGGGGCTTCTTGCCTTGTATATCGGTGCGGATCCCTATCGTTGGGAACGGATTACCGCCATGTGGAATCCTTTGAAGGATTATTACGGATCCGGCTGGCAGCTGGCACAATCCCTGTTTGCGGTCGCATCGGGTGGCGTGTTCGGACGGGGTTTGGCTAAAAGCGTGCAGAAATTTTCGAATCTGTCCGAAGCACATAATGACTTTATCTTTGCCGTACTGGCAGAAGAATTCGGATTTATCGGATCCATGCTTGTCGTTATACTATATGTATTGCTCATTATGCGGATATTGCAGATCGCACTGAATCATCCCGACCGCTTTGCACAGGTCACAGGTACCGGTATTGCGGCTCTGATTGCCCTGCAGGCCATGGTGAATATCCTGGTGTCTTTAGGGCTGGCACCGCCGACCGGCGTTACCCTGCCGTTTATCAGTTATGGCGGTACATCGCTGATGATGTTTATGGGACTGATCGGTGTGGTCCTTCAGATATCCCGAAAAGAACGGAGGGAAACAACAGCAGATGAAAGTACTGATTAGCGGTGGCGGCACCGGCGGCCACATCTACCCGGCGCTGGCTATCGCAGAGGAATTGCGCCGCCGGGATCCTTCCCTGGAATTATTATATGTCGGCACGAAAGACGGAAGAGAAAACGATCTCGTTCCGCGGGCAGGATTGCCTTTTGCCACGATCGAGATTCAGGGGATGCCGAGAAAAATCTCCCCGGCGATGTTTCCTTTCGGGGTGTATCTGCTTCGGGGTCTGGCACAAGCCGGGCGGATACTCCGTACATTCAAACCGGATTTTGCGATCGGCACCGGGGGATTTGTCAGCGGTCCGGTTTTGTACCGGGCTGCACGAGGCGGGCATTATACGCTGATCCATGAGCAAAACAGTTATCCCGGCATTGCCAACCGGATTCTTTCCCGGTATGTGGATGATATTGCCGTAACCTTTGAAGAGTCGATTCCTTATTTTTCCGATCATGCAAGAAAAACCCTGACAGGCAATCCGATTCGTTCCGTTTTCTTTTCTCTGCAGCGTGAGGTGTCGCTGTATGAAAAATACGGTCTGGATCCCAATCGAAAAACCGTCTTTGTTTTTGGCGGGAGCAATGGACATGACAGCATCAACGAAGCGGTGGCCGGTATGAAAGAGGCCTTTGTTGCCACACCGTATCAGATGGTTCTGGTGACCGGACCGGATCATTACGATTCGATGAAAGATCGGTTTGCAGAAGACGGAAATATCCGTTTATATCCTTATTTGTTTGACATCCATGAGATGTATGCCATTGCGGATCTGATGGTGACAAGCAGCGGTGCGATCACCCTGGCAGAGATACAGGCTGCGGGACTTGCGTCGATACTGATTCCAAAAGCGTACACAACCGAAAATCACCAGGCAAAAAATGCCTTTGCTGTCCGGGACAAAAAGGCGGCGGAAGTTTTGGAGGAGAAGAATTTAGACAAGGAGAGTCTCTTTCTTGCCATCGAATCGCTTCTGAAAGATGAAAAGAAACTGGAAGAAATGAAAAAGGCAAGTAAAAACTTAGGCATGCCACATGCCGCAAAAGAGATTGTCGACCTTGCATGGGCCGGTTGGGAGCAAAAAATGCGATAGGCGCAGAATACAAATCAGTAAAAACAGGCGGACTGTGATCCGCCTGTTTTTTATGAGAAAGAAGGAAATTTTTGTATGAAGATACCACAGGTTCATGAAGTGAAAAGATTGAAGAAGAGACAATCGGTAGAAACAAGCCATATAAAGAGATGGAATGCATTGTACTAAAAGTACACAGAAATATAAAGTACAAATAATGCGTACAAAAAATGAAAATTCATACTTTGCGAACAATTAGAAAGAGGCCTTATAAACGTTGAATTTCAAACATCTAAAAAATAAAATCTTTGAAAAAGGCTTCCATTTTTATTGTAAGATTGGTATAATGAATTCACGTAATTGAACGAGCAAGCACTGCAAGGAGGATGACCATATGTTTGATGTGGATTTACAACAGGATGATTTAGCCAAGATCAAGGTAATCGGTATTGGCGGCGGAGGCAATAATGCGGTTGAACGCATGATTGACAATGAAGTGAAAGGCATCGAGTTTTCGGTCGTAAATACCGACCGGCAGATTCTCAATATGTCCAAAGCACAAAACAAATTGCAAATCGGAACAAAGCTTACAAAAGGTTTAGGCGCCGGAGGAGACCCTGAGGTGGGACAGAAGTCGGCCGAAGAAAGCAAGAACGAAATTTCCGAGCTTTTGGAAGGCGCTGACATGGTCTTTATAACAGCCGGCATGGGCGGCGGCACCGGAACGGGTGCAGCACCGATTATTGCAGAAGTCGCGCGGGATATGGGAATTCTGACCGTGGGTGTCGTAACCAAACCTTTCCTTTTTGAGGGAATGAAACGCAAAAAACAGGCGGAAGCAGGAATCGAAGCGTTAAAAGGAAAAGTGGATACACTGGTTATTATTCCGAATGACCGTCTTTTGGAAACCGCGGAAAAGCGCACGACCATCGTTGAGGCCTTTACCATGGCGGACGATGTTCTACGCCAGGGGATCCAGGGTATTTCCGACCTGATCGCTGTACCGAATCTGATCAATCTGGACTTTGCCGATGTAAAAAGCATTATGGCAGATCAGGGTGTGGCACATATGGGTATCGGTAAAGCCGGTGGCGAAAACCGCGCGGTGGACGCGGCAAAAGCAGCCATTAAGAGCCCCTTGCTTGAAACCTCGATCGACGGTGCGCAGGCGGTTCTCATTAATATTACCGGTGGCCGGGAATTAGGACTGTTTGAAGTGACCGAAGCCGCCGATCTGATTCGCGAAGCCGTGGATACCGAAGCAAATATTATCTTTGGTGCCGGTATCGATGAAAGCCTGAAAGATGATATCAAGATCACGGTGATTGCTACGGGTTTTAATGCTGAACGCATGCAGGAAGATCGCATGGAGAAAGAAAAGAAACAGATTCTGTCGAATCAGGAACTTTTTGTCCCGACCTTTATCAATAAGCTGAATTCGTAGGAGCACGGTATGCGATGTCCGTACTGTAGTTCGATGGACACCCGTGTCAGTGACTCCAGGCCGACGCATGATGGTGATTCGGTGCGACGCCGCAGGGAATGCAATCACTGCGGCGCGCGTTTTACCACCTACGAAATCTACGAGAAAAGAAGCCTGATCGTACTGAAACGGGACGGAAACCGCGAAGTTTTCAATCGGACAAAAATGCTGGGCGGCATGATCAAATCCTGTGAAAAACGCCCCGTCCCGGTGGTGACACTGGAAAAGGCGGCAGAAGAGATTGAATCGGAACTGCTGACGCTGAATAAAAAAGAAATCCGTTCCACCGAGATCGGAGAACGCGTGATGCACAAGCTGCAAGCGATCGATCAGGTGGCCTATGTCCGTTTTGCATCGGTCTACCGGGACTTTAAGGATGTGGATTCCTTTTACGAAGAATTACAAAAGTTACGTGATCAACAGGATGGGTAAACATCGCGATGCGGATTTTCGTCGCGATGTTTTTTATTCGTGTATAATAGCGGTAAGTGAACGAGGAGGTACCTATGTATCCGAGAGTGATTATCCATTTACAGAAATTGCAGGAGAACGCAGCGCGGCTGGTCGGGTTCTTGGCCGAAAAAGGTATACAGACCGTTGCGGTCACCAAAGTTTTCGGGGCGGATCCCCGGATTCTTAAGGCATATTATGACGGTGGTATCCGACATTTTGCCGATGCCCGTATACAAAATCTGGCGCGTATTTCTCCGGCATACGGTTCGCGCATGCTTTTGCGCATCCCCATGCAGTCGGAGCTGCAGCAGGTGATTACCCATGCGGATATTTCCTTGCAGTCGGATATCCACACGATCCGCAAGCTGAACGAAGAGGCAAAACGACAGGATAAAACGCATCAGATCCTTCTGATGATCGATCTGGGAGACTTGCGCGAAGGCGTATACGAACGCGGAGAAATGCGTGAAATGGCAAAAGAGATTGCGTCTTTGTCCCATATCGACTGGATCGGTACCGGTACGAATCTGACTTGCTACGGCGGTGTACTGCCCACAAAGGAAAACCTCACGCAACTTCTGGAAACAACCCGTTGGTTACGCGAAGAAACCGGTCTTTCCTTGCCGGTAATTTCTGCCGGGAATTCGTCCTCCTTATATCTTACCGAGGAGGAAGGATGGCCGGAGGGTTTGAATCAGCTGCGTATCGGGGAGGCATTGGCTTTGGGTACAGAAGCCGCCTACGGGCGTCCGTTTCTGCATCTGCATACCGACTGCTTTGAACTGGAGGCAGAAATTGTTGAGAGTCGTGTGAAACCCTCCATGCCGATCGGCACCATCGGTAAAAACGCATTCGGGGAAACGCCGGTATTTGAAGATAAAGGGGATCGTCTGCGAGCGATTGTGGCGGTCGGCAGGCAGGATGCCGATGCAGCGGATTTGGTACTGCAAAGTCCTTGTATGCAGATACTGGGGGCTTCGTCGGATCATATGATACTGGATGCAGGCAGCTGCGCCAACGCACAGCTCGTAGAGGTCGGTAAAACACTGCGCTTCTGGATGAATTACCGCGCGGTGCTGCGGGCGTTTACCAGTGAATACGTAGACAGATACTATGAGGAACCAAACGATGAACGTACAAATTAGCGAAGCGGCCCTGGCGTATCTGCGCAAAAAAGGGGCGGATACGATCAGCGTAGTGTATGACATACCGGGTATCAGTGAATCGATTGCTGTTGAGGCTTCTGTGCAGATCGGTCCGCCCAAAATACAGGCCCGCTATCAGAAAATTCCGGTAGGGGAGATCACCGTCTATGTCGATTCCATTATCGAGGTAAAAGACGTTTTGGAGATTGATGTGAATCGGATTTTCGGTTTTTACCGTTTTGTCGTATCCGGCTATCGCATCGCATAAAAAGAGCATTTAGAAGGGAGACAACCCGAATACTCTGTACAAAAAAGGAGCGGATTTTGTCCACCGTATCAACGAAAAAGGAGGCAGCTTGGCTGCCTCCTTTTTCAAAGGGGAAAAGAGGGTGATACGGTTAATTCAGAATTCGCACGCGCACGGAGCGAACCCCGAAATTGATAGCTTCCTGATGGGAAGAAAGGAATATATCAATCTTTCTTCCGTTAATGGCACCGCCGGTATCTTCGGCACTGTAAACGCCGTAACCTTCTACTTCAACGGTGGATCCCAAAGGAATAACACTCGGGTCTACCGCGATGACACCCACACGTGCGGGGGTTCCCATACGGGTCGTATCGCCGACGGTCGGGTCATAAGCGGTTGCGGTGAAGTCCATCCAACCGCCCGCATTGCTGTAACTTGCTTCTGTCGCGGCGGATTCGGTATAGGAAGAGCTGCTGCTTGAACTTTGTGCTTCCTGTACAGGCTCTACATATACGAGGGTGCCTTCTTCAATGATATGGGTAACCGGCTCTTTTGTGATGATTTCCTGTGTATTGGCCGAAACTCTTCGGCCATTGTGCCGAATGGTTTGTGTGATAAACTGTCGGGTTCCGTCTTCACCTTCCTGTGCAACGCGTGTTTCGCCTTCGTACAGATCATCGGTTGCCCGGTATTCCGTTTCGTACGGAATGGATTCTTCTTCCACTTCTTCTTCGGTTACGATGGTGTCGACGGTGACCGTCATGTGATCCTTTACAGGGGTCTGCAGATCGGGATAAACGAGGTCGTTTTCTCCGGCTGTGAAGCCCTGTTCATCCAGGAACTCGCCGACCGTGTTTGCCTGGGTGTGGATTTCCTTGGAAACGCCACGCAAATGCAGTTCAACGGTGTTTTTTGTTGTTACGACGATTTCCATATAGTCGGTTATTTCGGCATCGGCCGGCATATTCAGAATGGTTCGATCGCTGGCTATGTAGCCTAATTCGTCGAGCAATTCCCCCACAGTATTGGCTCGTGTTGACACTTCGTGTACTTCATTATCTTTAAGAACGGTCAGTTCTTTTTGTCTTGTCATGGCTGCGTAGGAAGTAACCCCTGTTGTCAGCAAAGTGACGACAACCAGCATGGCAATAGACTGTTTTAGCTTTGACTTCTCTGTCATTCAACATCCTCCTTGTCTAAATCCATAACTAATTATACGTGTTAGTTTTTGTTCGTCAATCATTAAGCTGATTTTAGATTGTTATTTGTGGCCATTCGCAAAAAATGATTAGGACTTTTGCACAAATATTACGGAATAGACACAAAACGACTTTTAGGAAGCGTTGAAATCATAAGGTTACAAAAAAGTAACAAGAAAAACGCCGAAAAAAGGAATAAAAAAGAAGAAATAGACATATAAAAGCGTGGATTATCAAGACTCTTATGAAGAATGGCGGAAAACGATGCACTTCTCCAATAAAAAATTGTAAGGTGCGTAAAAACGAAGACATCGAAAGAATAAAGGGCAAATAACGAAAAAGAGGGAGTAAAAAGAGTTATACCGGATATGGTTTTGGTGTCTGCGTACAATGACGCAATGAGAGAAAATCAAATGCTTGGGTCGTATAGCGTATGAATAAAAGAAAAACACCTTCGTTTGCGTTATGAAAAAGACCCCGGTTTCCTTCTGTGTAATGAGCGTCTGATACAAATAAAAAGGACGGCAAGATGTGCTCTTGCCGTCCTTTTATTCTATTCGTCTCCGTCTGCCGGCGGATCGGTCTGCGGCGGATCGGTCTGCGGTGGTTCCGTTTGCGGCGGATCGGTTTGCGGTGTGTCGGTGTCCGGTTCCGTGGTTTCTTCGGTTTCCGCGGGTTCGGTTTCCGGCGGTTCGGTCTGTGCGGGCTGTGTATGCACATGGCAGTACGTGGTAGGCAGTGTATAGGCCCAGTCATCGGGCAGTATGCCTTCATTTTCTGAGGGGACATAGGGTTTCGGTCTTTTCACGAAGACCCGGTTTACGACAAGATTTTCCGGACAGAACTGCGTGGCCAGGCGATTGGTAGATCGGTCTACCCGTGCGCTTACGTGCGCATCGCATTCTTCCACGGGTTCGGTACCTCGGACAAAGTATTCGGTTCGCACGGTCCCGCGCGGGTCTGCGTAGCAGAGGGAGGTAGGTTTCTTTCCGCTTTGCGTACAAACCTGTGCTTCCACGATGCCTTCCGGAATATCGAAGGTTTTGTCTTCATAGCCTTCGTGCATACTGCGCATCACAATGCCCCAGAATCGGACAGCATAGGATGAGACTTCATCGATGAACACATTATTCGGGTCGTCGGATCCAATCCAAACACCGGCGGTCAGATACGGGGTGAATCCCACAAACCAGGAGTCGATATTGCGTGTGGTTGTACCGGAGGTACCGGTCTTGCCGGCGGTGTCGATCCCGTCGATCTTAACGGTCTGTATGACGCTGGCATCGGTCAGATTACGCAGGATATCCTTCATGATAAACGCGGTTTGCGGGGATACGACTTCAGTGCGTTCGGGCTGATTGTCCAGTATGAGATTTCCGCGTGTATCTTCGATTTTGGAAAACGAGACCGGCTCCACATACGTTCCGTCGTTAGCGATGCTGTTATAGGCCGAGGTGAGTTCCAGATTGGTGAATCCGTGCACCATCCCGCCCAGGCCCATGGCTGCAAGGTTTTCATCGTTGGCATACGGGTCTTCATCCCGCGTCACGAAATTGTCGTTTTCCGGATGAATCGGGTCGATGAGATGCATTTTCTGCAGATAGCTCTGCGAGGTTTGCAATCCTACATCTTCCAGGGTCCGTACGGCATTGACATTCATGGAACCGATAATGGAGGTTCGCAGCGAGACGATACCCTGATAGCGGAAGTCCCAGTTGGTGGGCCAGCGCTGTCCGTCTTCTTCGCGATAATAGGGCACATCATCGATCGGGGTAGCTGCCGTATAGCCGTTGTCCAAAGCCGGTAGATAAGTGGCCAGGGGTTTCATGGTGGAACCCGGCTGACGGGGAGACTGCGTGGCCCGGTTGAGTATGCTGGAGCCGGTTGTTCCGCGGCCGCCCCGCATCGCTTTGATCTGCCCGGTCGTTTGATCCATTATGACGGTGGTGACCTGCGGTTGCAGTACACCGATCTCATCGTAGGAGAAGTAGTCGGTGGAGATCAGAAGGCTGCCTTCTTCGTTTATTTCATAGAAGTCGGGGTTTTCATCCAGAAAACGCTGCGAGATGGTGATAACGCCCTCTTCGTTTTCCGAGACATCGCCTTCATCGAATTCATAGCCGCCAACCCGATGGGTGACCAGATTGTTCTCCTCGCTGCGGGTCCAGACATCGGCGATGTCGATGGTATTGTTTCGCAGCACCATTTTGTCGGAGTCAATATGCAGACCGTTTTCGATCCGGTAGCTTCCTTCGGAGAGATACGCGCGATTGTCTTCGGTAAGCAGATTGTCCTTATGGAAATAGGCAATATTATTGTTTGCATTCAGGATATTGCCGCTATCGGTCTGATTCCAGCGGATGAAACCGGGTTCACTCCAGTTCAGATAATCACCGGAGAGCAGCAGCTCGGTAAATTCATCGTAGAGCATATCCAGCTTTTGCTGCATGTCTACATCGATAGTTGCAGTAATTACCAGACCGCCGTTGTACAGTTTGTCTACGGCCTCTTCGCGTGAATAACCGAGTTGATCCATCAGTTCCTGTACAACCTGCTGTTTGACAAAGTCGGTAAAGTAGGAAGACACCTCCTCGGTTTTTCGTTCCGGCGGATCGAGGGCGACAAACATATCTTCTTGCAGGGCGGCATCGTGTTCTTCCTGGGTGATCATTCCCTGTTCGAGCATATTGGAGAGTACATACTGGCGGCGTTCTTCTTGGTCAGGATTGTATACCGCTATGTATTTTTCGTTTTCGATCAGGATCTCTCCGACCACGCGATCGCCTTCTTCCACCTGGGAAGGGGCAATGGTTTTATACAGGGCATTGTTGGAAGGCGAGTTGATGATACTTGCGAGTGCCGCCGATTCACCGATGGTAAGATCTTTTGCGTGTTTGGAAAAATAGATCTGTGCCGCCGCTTCCACACCGTAGGCTCCCTGTCCCAGAAAGATGCGGTTCAGATAGGCTTCCAGTATCTTGTCTTTCGGCATGGCTTCGGTGAGCTGTACGGCCAGATACGCTTCCTTCAGCTTCCGTTCAATCGTCTGTTCGTCGGACAGATACATCAGCTTAACCAGCTGCTGGGTAATGGTACTTCCGCCACGTACAATGTCACCGGCGCGGAAGTTGTCGATCGCACTTTTGACAATCCCTTGCGGATCGACCCCCATATTGCTGTAAAACCGTTCGTCTTCAACGGATATAACGGCTTTTTTCAAATGATCGGGCATTTCGTCAATCTCGATAATGCGGCGGAATTCTTCCGTTTGGATCAGCTCCAGTTGCCGGCCGGAGGGATCGACGATAACGGAGTTTTCCGTCAGCATGCTGTTTATATTTTCCGTGCTGATGTCCGGTGCATCCTGCACGATATTCAGGACGGCTATGCCCAGGCTGCCCGCGCCTAAAAGCAATACGATCAGTAAGGCCAGAAAGATAACTTTCAGAAACTTGGATAGTATGCTTCCGGGTGAGCGCCGTCTGTTTTTCTGTGTCATTTTGACCTCCTTCAGGCGTCATATTCGTATTATAGCACAGCCGATGGAAGCCATGGCACCGGATTGGGTATAATGGGAAAAAGAGGTGGTTAAGAATTGGAACGGGTTATTGCCGTCACTGCATATGAAAGAAATTCCGAAAACAATATAAAAGAAAAGACGGAAGAATTCGTCTCGTTAATTGAAGCCGCCGATGCTGAAGTGGTGATACAGGTGGAACAGGCTCTGCAAAAGATGCATCCTGCCACCGTGATCGGAAGCGGAAAAGTCGATGCAATCAAAGCTCTGATTTCCCCGCATGCGATCGACGCCGTTTGTTTCAATGTGGAGCTGTCCGGTTCACAGATACGGAATCTGGAAGAGGCTCTGGGGTGTAAAATTATTGACCGGACGCATGTGATCCTGGATATATTTGCAAATCGCGCTAGCGATCGGGAAGGGAAGCTGCAGGTTAAACTGGCGCAATTGCGCTATCGTCTGCCGCGTTTAACCGGTTATCGCTCGTATTTGTCCCGAACCGGAGGCGGAATCGGGACAAGAGGACCCGGGGAGCAGCAATTGGAAACCGACCGCCGCCATATTCAAAGAGAAATGCAGCAAATCAAACGCGCCCTGTCTGGGGCGGAGAAAACCCGTCGCATAAAAAGTGGACGCCGGCGCAGGGGACCTCTGCCGGTTGTCGCACTGATCGGTTATACAAATGCAGGAAAGTCGACGGTTTTAAACGGACTGCATGCCTTGGGAGGCGGCCCTGAAAAAAAGGAAGTGTCGGCACGAAACCGCTTGTTTGAAACCTTGAGCACGGCTCATCGGCACGCCGTTCTCCCCGGAGGGGCTTCCTATGTATTAATGGATACGGTCGGATTTGTCAGCGATCTGCCAACGGAGTTTATTGAAGCGTTTCAATCCACACTGGAAGAAATCGTCCATGCAGATCTGATACTACATGTTATCGACGGATCTTCAGAGACCATAGAATTGCAAATTGATACAACAATGGACATGCTGCGGCGCCTGGACAGCATCGGTATTCCCCGCATGACCCTGATCAATAAAACAGACCGGATCGACAGCGAGTACAGCATAGCAGACAAACGGCTCCCCAATCGCTTGTGGATTTCCGCCAAACAGGAGGCGGATATCCGGCGGGTAGCCGAAAAGATCGAAAGCATGCTGTATCCGGAAGGCGCCTATGTCTGGCATGTACCGTATGCTCGGCAGGAGGATTTTTTGCGCCGATTTCATCATATGGACTTTTTTACCGTAGACTATGAAGCAGAGGGCGCACGTTTTTGTGCCTATCTGACAAACAGTCAAAAGGCCAGGCTGAAACGCTGGGAGCGGGAGGAGCGATGAAAGACAGCTATAAAACGGTAGCAAAAAAAGGAGTCGCTTCATTTACCGTACAGAAATCCCGCTTTATCGGTCTGGTGGATCGGGTGGAAAACGAAGCGGCCTGCAAAGCGTTTATTGAAGAATGCAAGGAACAGTATCCGCAGGCGCGCCATTATTGCAGCGCATGGATTATCGGAGAAGGGGGCATTCACAAGCGGGCGGACGATGACAGAGAACCGCAAGGAACCGCCGGCCTCCCGATGCTTGCCGTATTGGAAGGAAGAGGCATCACCAATGTCTGCTGTGTAGCCGTCCGGTATTTTGGCGGGGTTTTACTGGGTACGGGCGGTCTGGCCCGCGCCTATTCGCATACAGCGGCGATTGCCTTGAATGCATCCGGCCTTGTTTTGCGGGTCCCTGCTATAGAGAGGATTGTCAGACTGGATTATGGATACTGGGGGAGTTTGCAGTATAAACTGGAAACCGCCGGTATACCGATTGCAGATATTATTTACACCGAACAGGTGGAAGTCCGGTTCTATGTGGAATGGCAGGAGATTGCCGCATGGGATCAGGAAATTGCATCGATCACCGCCGGCACGGCCCTTGTCCGGGAAGGGGAGCCGGTTTGGCTGAATAAACCATTGAAAGGAGACGATGATGAATAAGGACGAGATGCTTCAACTCAGAAATTGGGCGATTATTGGCGTAACGCCAAAAAAAGACCGGTACGGTTACAAAATATGGAGACAAATGAAAGAAAAAGGCTATACTGTATATGGTGTGAATCCGAATTATGAGGAAATCGACGGAGAAAAGATATTCGCATCTTTACAGAACATATCAGAACCGATCGATGCGATCGATATCATCATCGGACCGTCACATGTGCCGCCGATACTTGAAGCGGCCAGAGAAAAAGGGATCCGGAATCTCTTTTTCCAGCCGGGCAGCTATGACAGGGAGATCATAGAGATGGCGGAAGAAATGGGCTTCAATTATATTGAAGGCGATTGTGTGTACGCTTCCTTATTAAGGAAAGACTATCAAATTTGTGACTGAGAGGAAAACAGATGGCAGGACATTCCAAGTGGAACAATATTAAGAACAAAAAGGGAAAAGAAGATGCGCGCAGGGGACAGATCTTTACGAAATTGTCCCGTATGATTTCTGTGGCGGTGAAAGAAGGCGGAACCGATCCTTCCTACAATCCGGCGTTACAGTCGGCGATCGACAAGGCGAAAGCCGAAAATATGCCCAATGATAATATCGAACGCGCGATTAAGCGGGCAGCAGGAGAAGATGCCGATACGCATTATGAAGAAGTATGGTATGAAGGTTATGGACCGGAAGGGGTCGCCGTGATTGTACAGTGCCTGACCGATAACCGAAACCGGACCGCGCCGGATATTCGTCACGCCTTTGACAAATACGGCGGCAATCTGGGCCAGACGGGTTCGGTAACGTTCCTCTTTGAACGAAAAGGTGTGTTGATTGCCGATGAAAAGAGCATGCCGGAAGATGACTTTTTTATGCATGCGATCGACGCCGGCGCCGAAGATGTGCTGCATGAAGAAGGGTATTACGAAGTACAGACCGATGTGGAGCATTTCAATGCGGTCAAACAGCAGCTTTTGTCTGCAGGGATCGAATTTGAGCGTCTGGATCTTGCGTTTCTGCCGACGACATCCGCCGTTATTCAGGATGAAAAAAACCGGATCAATATGGAAAAACTGATTGATGTACTGGAAGAAAACGACGATGTGCAGGAGGTCTATCACAATTGGAATCCCGAAGAGGCATAAGAACAGCGGGGGTTCTATTCGGCACCGGGGCCATTATATTGGCGCTGGTGCTCAGTTTTTGGCTGAATTTTTCGGATTTAGGCTTTTATCGCGCGTTTCGGGCCGACCGAAATGATTATGCCTATATCGGAAAAGATGCACAGGAGCTGGAGATCATTACCAAAGATCTGATTCGCTATATACAGATCGGCGGCGAGGAGCGTCTGGAAAAACACTTCAATGAACGGGAAATCCATCATATGCGCGATGTGCGTTTGTTGATTCTTCTCACATTGCCACTGGCGGGTATCGGGCTGCTTTTTTGCTGGCTGTCTGCCCGATTTGCACAAAAGAAAAAGGGCCTGTACCGCTTTCGCCGTACCGCTATGGCAAGTATCGGTGTTCTCCTCTTATTGCTGGGAGCCGGCGGCGTTTGGATGGCGCGCTCGTTTGACACGGCCTTTGTGCGTTTTCACGAAATATTTTTTTGGAATGATTTGTGGATACTCAATCCGCAAACCGATATGATGATACGAATGCTCCCGCAGGACTTGTTCATTTATCTGTTCGGGAGAATACTGGCGCTGTTTCTCATTTTCTGCGCCCTTTGGATGGCAGTTCTTTACAGGAGGAATCATGGACTTACGAAGAATGATTGATCATACTTTATTAAAACCCGAGGCGACGGCGGCGGATATCCGCGCGCTGTGCGAAGAAGCAAAAGAACGGAACTTTAAAGCCGTGTGTATACCGCCGCGCTTTGTTCCGCTGGCAAAAGAACAATTGCAAAAAACCGATACGGTCGTATGTACGGTGATCGGCTTTCCGTTGGGCTATAACACAACGGCTCAGAAAGCGGCAGAAGCCAGGGAAGCTGTGGAGGCAGGCGCCGATGAAGTGGATATGGTGCTTGCCGTAGGCGCTTTAAAAGAAGGCGATACAGCCTATGTGGAAGAAGATATCCGCGCGGTGCGTGCGGCGAGTGAAGGGCGCATACTGAAAGTGATTTTGGAAACCTGCTTATTGACCGAGGAGGAAATACGGACCGCATCGCGTATGGCCGTCGAGGCCGGCGCAGACTTTGTAAAAACATCCACCGGTTTTTCCACCGGCGGCGCAACCGTAAACGCTGTGCAGTGGATGAAAGAAACGGTGGGAGCTCAAGCCGAAGTAAAAGCATCCGGAGGGATCCGGGATAAGGAGACGGCCATAAAGATGATCGAAGCGGGCGCCACCCGCCTGGGTACATCCAGCGGCATGGCTCTTACGGAGACGGTATGATCGCTTTTATCACACCGCCCGCCAATCGGGTGATCTTTTCCCTGTTCGGCATCGACATCATGTGGTATGGCGTATTGATTGCGGTCGGTATCTTTCTGGGTGTCTTTGTCGGCGGAAAAATGGCAGAACGTTTTGGGGTATCCGAAGATGACTTCTCTTCCATGATGATTTGGGCTATCGTGGCGGCGATCATCGGGGCGAGGCTCTATTATGTATTGTTCAGCCTGGATTATTATCTTGCACATCCTGCACAGATTATCAATATACGCGAAGGCGGCCTGGCTATTCACGGCGGTATATTGGCAGCTGTACTGGTTGCGTATCTGTATGCCAGAAAAAAGAAGCTGCCCTTTTTGAACCTTGCCGACGCGGCGATGCCGGGCCTTGCTTTAGGCCAGTCGATCGGACGCTGGGGGAACTTTTTTAATCAGGAAGCTTATGGCGGTCCTACAGACCTCCCTTGGGGGATGTGGATCAACGGAACGACAGTTCATCCCACTTTCTTGTATGAATCCATCGTCACCTTTGCTCTGTTTGTGTTTTTGTGGTGGTACGGAAAGAACAAAAGAAAACACCCCGGGGAGCTGATGGCGATTTACGGCATTGTATACGGCACCGCCCGTTTCTTTATCGAAGGCCTGCGTACCGACAGCCTGTACTTTTTCCATCTGCGCATTGCGCAGCTTGTCAGTCTGGTGTTTGTGATTCTCGGTATCGCCGGACTCATTTTGCTGAGGAGGAAACCTGTTGAACCCGAAAGAAAAAGAAAAAAGACTAAAAGAACTAAATGAACTGCAGTATAGAGTCACCCAGGAAGAAGGGACGGAAGCCCCGCATTCCCATGCGTACAATCAGTTTGGAGAAGACGGCATTTATGTAGACATTGTATCCGGGGAGCCGCTGTTCTCTTCGCGGGATCAATATGACGCCGGCTGCGGCTGGCCGAGCTTTACCCGACCCATCACAGACCTGGTGGAAAAAGACGATCACAAATTGTGGCAGCGGCGTACGGAGGTGCGCAGCAAAGAAGGCGACTCGCATCTGGGACATGTCTTTCCCGACGGACCCCGGGACCAAGGGGGATTACGCTACTGTATCAATGGCGCCGCATTGGACTTTGTACCCAAAGACCAAATGAAAGAACGGGGATATGAAGCCCTTCTGGAGCTGTTTAGCGACGAAAACGCATAGAGAATAAAACCCGGCTTCTTTTTATGAAGAAGCCGGGTTCTTTTCTTGCCCGGGCCAGTAGAGGGGCAGGGTAATCGTAAACCGGCTGCCTTCTCCGGGCGTGCTCTCTACGCGAATGGTACCGTGCAGAGACTGGATATGCGATTTGACGATGGCGAGACCTAAACCGGTTCCGCCTTTTTTTGTGTTCCGGGCCGTGTCCGCGCGATAGAAGCGGTCGAATATATGCGGAAGATCCACCGAACGAATCCCGATGCCGTCATCCGCAACGGTCAGAACAATATCCTTTTTCGTTTTGTGTCCTTCGATCCGGATCCGGCCGCCCTGGTCGACCGCTTTTTTTGCATTGGACAACAAATTATAGAGTATCTGCCGGAGCTTTTCCTTGTCGGTTTCTGTGACAAGTTCAGCGGGAACAGAGAGTGTAATCTGCACCCGGTCTTTGTTCAGCATGGGACGCAAAGAGTCGGCCAGTTCGTTAAGCAGTGCGGTGCAGTCAACCGATTCGATATGGATCCGGTCGGTACTTTCCTGCGCATCAAAGGTGGACTTCAGCATTTCGGTCATGCGGTTTAAGCGGGTAATTTCATAGCGGATCGCTCGGAGATTTTCCTCATTGGCAGGCAATATGCCGTCTAACATGGCTGATACATGCAGATTCAGCGCCGTGACGGGCGTTTTCAGCTCATGGGCGATATCCTGGGCGTATTTTTTACGGGAGCTTTCCTGTGTTTTCAGGGTGTCGGACAGCGTATTGATATTGTCTGTGAGTTGATCGAATTCGACGGCAAACCCCTGCGGTGCGGGACGCAAGGAAAAATCGCCCTGCCGGATTTTCTCCGTTTGTGCCATAATTTCTTCCACCGGCCGGGTGATCCGCCGGCTGATATAGAAGCTGCTGAAAAAGGCCATCACAAAGGCAGCGAGCATGGCGAGCAGGGTGGAGACGGTAAGGGAGCGCGTGAAATTGGCGGCGGTCTGACTCAAAAGGGAATGATCCCAATAGCCGATCTCCATGGTGCCGATCTGCTGCCGATAGGTATTCAGTACAGGAACGGTGTTTTCCACATAATGGCCATGCATGGTACTTTCTGATGGAATTCCGTCATACGACTGCAGGAGATTGCCGTCTGTATCGTACAGGCGCAAATAGATGTGTTCGGCTTCAGCCAGCCGTTCCAGCTCCCGGGAGGAGGGGGCGTTGTTCAGATAGACGGTCTGGATTTCTTCTACCAGATTAGCCATTTGCAGTTGCTGTTCGAGCATGAGATAGCGCTCAAAGTTTTTATGCACCCGAACCATCAGAATGGCGCCCAGAAGAAAGATCGAACCGAGCACGCCGGCCAGGATGGAGACGAGGATTCTATTTCGCAGTGTCATAGGGAGTACCCGCCTTGTAGCCGGTTCCGTATACGGTTTTGATGATTTCCGGATGCCGGGGGTCGTTTTCCAGTTTGGCGCGGATGTTTTTGATATGGGTGTCGATAGCGCGGTCGTAGGCATCGTATTCCATACCGAATGCCAGGGAAATTATTTCTTCGCGTGTGAACACTTTGTTGGGATTGGACAAAAGGGTATTCAGGATTTTGAATTCATTGGTGGTCAGAAAAATGTCTTCTCCGTCTTTGGTGACGCGCATGGTTTCGGGGTAGACGAGAACCGTTCCGTCTAATAAGGCAATCACGGCGGCCTTGGGCTGGCCGCGGCGGGCGCGCCGGAGCAGGGCGCGGATTCTTTCGATCAATTCACGGGGCTCAAAAGGTTTGGAGAGATAATCATCGGCTCCCAGCTGGAAGCCTGCAACTTTGTCATCCAGATCGCCCTTGGCTGTAAGCATGAGAATCGGCAGATCGGAGCGGCTCCGGATACGGGAACAAACCTCTTCACCGGGAATCTTCGGCAGCATCAAATCCAGAATAACGGCGTCAATCGGTTGGGATCCGAAAAGTTGCAGCGCTTCTTCGCCGTCAAAAGCCTGCAGTACCGTATAGTTTTCCTTCTCCAGATAAGCGCGCACAATATCGGAAATGCCGCGTTCGTCTTCTACAAGTAAAATGGTTGCCATCCGCTTACCTCCTTTTGTTTACTATACCATAGGCGATGGGATTTAATCTTGTCAGAATTGTGTATAATGAGTTGCGGAGGTTTTTCAATGACACAGAACGATTTGACCAAGGGGCCGATCCTTTCGCGGATTGCCAGGCTTTCTTTGCCGATTATGGCAACGGGCTTTATACAAATGTCGTATCAGCTGCTGGATATGTTTTGGCTGGGGCAAGGCTCAACCGAATGGGTGGCGGCAGCGGGCATGTCCGGTTATGTGCTATGGATTGCCAATTCTTTGGCGCTGATTGCCCGCATCGGTACAGAAATCGGCGTCGGACAGTATACAGGAGCCAAAAATGAAAAAATGCTGGGCCGCTGGATTGCAAGCGGTCTTGTTATGGCGTTATTGGGTTCCCTTTTGTATGTGCTGCTGCTATTGCCGGGCAGTACGCAAGTCATCGCTTTTTTTGCGATAGAAGACCCGGAAGTCAACCGTCTGGGTTTGCAGTATTTGCGGATCGTGGCGCTGGGGATTCCCTTCTCTTTTCTGAACTCCGTTTTCACGGGGATTTTTACGGGTGCCGGCAATAGCCGAACCCCGTTTATACTGAATTCCATCGGCTTGGTAACCAATATTGTATTGGATCCGATTCTGATTTTTCTGGCCGGCTGGGGCGTAGCAGGGGCTGCAGTTGCAACGGTTGTGGCACAAGGTGTAATTACGCTTTTGTTTTTGTACCGCGCCTGGCGGGATAAGTTCGGAGTGCACAATGCATTTTTTCGCATACGCGTTTCGGCGGTGCGAAAAATTGCCGGTTGGGGCTTGCCGGCTGCCTTGCAGTCGATCTTTTTTGCCATGGTCTCGGCGCTATTGTCCAGGCTGGTGGCTGAATATGGTGCCGGTCCCTTTGCCGCATATGGCGTCGGTGTGCAGATCGAATCGGTCGGCTGGTTGTCTATGATGGGTCTTTCCAGCGGCTTAACGGCCTTCACTGCACAAAACTACGGAGCCGGACAATATGAAAGAGTGCGGGGTGGCTTGCGTATCGGGACCTTGGTCGGCTGCGGGGTGGGTTTGTTTGCCAGCATCCTTTTGATCGGGTTTGCCAATCCTTTAATGCGTTTGTTTGTCGCTGACAATGCCGAAGCCTTGCGGGCCGGCGCTTTGTATATGATCATTGCCGGTCTCTGCCAGATTCCCATGAGTCTGGACTATACCGCGACAGGCGTGTTTCAGGGAATGGGAAACACCATTATTCCCAGTGCGGGGGGGATTCTTGGCAATGCACTGCGTGTACCGCTTGCGTTCGGATTGCGCAGATTGTTCGGTCTGGCGGGGATTTTCTCTGCGATTGCGTTAACGGCATCCCTGAAGGGATTTGTCTTATTCCCTTTGTTGTTCCGGGAGTTTCGTAAAAAAGGAGTTACACACAAGAACCAGTACAAAACGTCCCATGAATAACAAACTCTGCTGTGGGTATATATGATCCAGAGGAAGGTGACATCGATGGCTATACGACCGGCATCCATATTGGATCGCTTGCGCCCGCGCGCGCAAAAAATATACAACGATCGTGACAAAATGGAAGAGCTTTTGCGCGATTCGGAAGGAAAAAGCCGTAAATTAGGCATACGACAAATGTATGCGGACATAAAAGTATTGATCAGCCTGCTTTCCGACTATAAAAAGGGAAGCTATCGCGATATAAACAAGGGTTCTGTCCTGTTTATCATAGCAGGCCTCGTGTATTTGGTATCGCCGATTGACCTCGTGCCGGATTTTATCTTCGGACTGGGCTTTCTGGATGATGCCATGATACTCGGCTATATTCTGAAACAACTTTACGAGGTATTGGACCGGTACAAAATCTGGAAGTACACAAAGGAAACCGTACCGATCGAAACAACAAACAAAGAATAGTGAGGGGCCTGCGGCGTGCCCCGCGGGTGAAGAGGAAGATTTGTACTTGTAGCGGCGATTGTAGTGGCCGGTCCTGTTGCAAGCCTTGCGCGTTTTGATGCTTTTCAAAACGCAATGCAAGACTCATGCAAAGCTTCTCCAAGAGCACAGTGTATTTCTGCGATTGGCTAAGAAGCGATTGCCCGGCCACGCGCCAAACGTCCGTCAAACTACGTAATACATTTCCAAAAAACCGCCTCTTTTCTGATCCGAACGCCCGCGAAAGCGGGCTTTTTATATCTTTTCTATACATCTCTTCCTGTTGAATAGGCGTCTATTTCATCCGGCATGCAAACCATCTGCGAGCTACTTCTTCGGCGGACAGCGATAAACGCAAACGCGTGCCGGATTTCATGGTGCCCGAGGCGTCCCCTCCGGGGGTGTCTTGCTGTTGGCTTTGCGGCTTGATATAATGCGAATCATACGGAAAGGAGATCATTATGCATATAATGATTATCGGGGGTGGAAAGGTCGGAGAAACCCTGATCGAACATCTGTCGGAAGAAGGCAACGATATCACGCTGATTGATAAAAATCCGCAGGTGGTGGAAACCCTGACAAATTCATATGATATTATCGCATTTGAAGGAACCGGTACGAACTACGATACTTTGCAGGATGCCAATGTGGCAACCTCCGATATGTTTTTGTCGGTGACGGAATCCGATGAAATCAATATTATCTCCGCATTCATGGCCAAGCAGATGGGGGCGGGATTTGCGATTGCGCGGGTACGCAGTCCGGAATATTCGGAACATTTGGAGTTTATGATAGAAAAGCTCGGCATCGATCTGGTCATTAACCCCGATCAGGCGGCCGCGATTGATATTGAACGCATTCTGAAGTTCCCGCAGGCGCTGGATGTGGAAATCTTTGCCGGCGGGCGCGTACAGATGGTGGAAACCCGGGTAGAAAAAGACAGCCTCTTGGACGGCAAGTCACTCAGTCAGTTGCCCGGATTAGGCCTTCAGATTCTTGTTTGTATCGTGACACGCGATGGCGATGTAACCATTCCGCGCGGTGATTTTGTTCTGCAGGACGGCGATGAAATCTATGTCACCGGCAGCACAAAGGCGCTGTACGAATACAGCCGGGCCCTGGGATTCAGCAAAGAACGGATTCAGGGTGTTTTTATCGTGGGCGGCGGACGGATCACCCAGTATATTACCAAGCGGCTCTTGCGCGCAGGCAAACGAGTGAAGATCCTGGAGATGGATAAGGATCGGGCCGAGGAACTGGCCGTCGTCTTTCCCGAAGCGGTTATTATTCGCGGAGACGGAACGAATCAGGAACTTCTGGACGCCGAGGGGATTGAACACTACGATGCGGTTCTGGCTTTAACGGGAATCGATGAAGAGAATATTCTCTTGTCCATGTATGCGGCCAGCAAGGAAGTGCCGCGGATTATCACGAAGGTGAATCGTACTTCTCTGCTCAAGATATTGCATGATGTCGGACTGCAGACCATTGTGACACCGAAAAACCTGATGGCAAATCTGATTGTCCGTGCGGTCCGTGCGCATGATCACCGTCCCGGCAGCGAAATTCTCACTTTGTATAAAATGGTGGATAACCGGGTCGAAGCACTGGAGTTCCAGATAGGCGAAAATGCCGGTATTACCAATATACCGCTTAAAGATCTGAATATTTCACGCGACAGCCTTTTGGTGTATGTGGTACGAAAAAGAGAGATACTCTTTCCAACCGGAGAAATGAAACTGCATCCCGGTGACCGGGCGATCCTGGTTACGAGCAAATCCGGCGTGAAAGACATACGGGAGCTCATTGACGATTAAGATTAGGGGGGCGTATGAATAAGCGGATGATCGTCCATACGATTGGGCGTATACTGCAAATCCAATCGCTATTGTTTTTATTGCCCCTGTTTGTTTCGTTGTTTTACCGGGAAGGTACGGCAGGGAGCTGGTTGTTGTGCAGTCTGGCTACGCTTGCGATCGGTAAACTCCTGTCGTTTCGCCCGCCGGAAAAAAAAGTGCTGTATCCGAAAGACGGTCTGATTATTGTCACCCTTGTGTGGATCGCGCTTTCTGTTACCGGCGCGTTTCCGTATATGCTAACCGGCACCCTGACGGGATTTACCGATGCGTTTTTTGAGACGGTGTCGGGGCTTACAACGACAGGCTCTTCTATGATTGCCGATGTGGAAGCGCTTTTGCCTTCCATCATGTTTTGGCGCAGCTTTACCCAGTTTATGGGTGGCATGGGGATTCTTGTTTTTGCCTTAGCCATTATGCCCCGTGTGAATAAGCGATCGTTTCAGATCCTTCGTGCGGAAGTGCCGGGACCGACGGTCGGAAAACTGGTCAGTCGGATCGGGACAACGGCAAAAATCCTGTACTCGATTTATATCGGGCTGTTTTTACTGCAGATCGTCTTTTTGTTATTGGGAGGCATGGATTTTTTTGAGAGCGTCCTGATTTCGTTCGGCAGTGCAGGGACCGGGGGATTTGCCATACGAAATGCCAATGTGGCACACTATAACTCCACGTATCTGGAAATGGTGATCGCCGTTTTTACCTGGCTGTTCGGGGTAAATTTTCAGCTGTTTTTTCTCCTCCTTCTGCGGCGGTTTCGCGTCGTGGCGGAAAACGAGGAATTACGGCTGTATATCCTAATCACGCTTGTGTCTACCCTAATCATCGCGCAGAATATTCTGTCCATCTCGGCAGGTCCAATAGAAGCGTACCGCGATTCCTTCTTTCATGTCAGTTCGATACTTACATCTACCGGCTATCGTACAGTGGACTTAAACCAGTGGTCCTTGTTTGCCCGCATGATCCTGATGATTCTGATGTTCATCGGCGCCAGTGCGGGGTCGACCGCAGCCGGTATCAAAGTCGTGCGTCTGGTGATCATGATGAAAGGAGCCAGACAGGAACTGAAACGCTTTTTGCATCCGAACCGGGTCTTCCCGCTGACGCTCGACGGAAAGAAAATGCCGGAGTCTCTCATACGGGGTACCGGCGCGTATCTGTTTGTATATACGATGATGTTTTTGCTGTGCATGACGGTGCTTGCCGCACGGGAGCTCAATTTGCTGAATGCATTTACAGCGACACTTTCATCGCTGAACAATATCGGGATGGAAATCATCGGCGGGGTCGTGGACTATGCTGCCCTGAGCGTGTTTTCCAAACTGTTTTTATGCGTCATAATGATTATGGGAAGGCTGGAGATTTTCCCCGTGCTGATTCTACTTCTCCCATCGACCTGGCGCGAACATTAATTCATACGGACGGGAGTCTTTTATTTGAATATTCGGTATGTCATTCATTGGCTGGGAAAAATACTGTTATTGGAGGCGCTCTTTTTTCTTTTGCCGCTGACCGTCAGCTTTCTGTATAAGGAAGATCTGCTGGGAAGCTGGTTTTTGTGTGTGCTGATCGTTTTGGTTGTAGGGACATTGTTAACGCGTGTCAAGCCGCTTTCCGAGGCCATGTATGCCCGGGAAGGACTCAGCCTCACGGCCCTTTCGTGGATCTTTCTTTCGATATTCGGCGCCTTGCCTTTTCTTCTCACAGGCACCATACCGTCCTTTACCGATGCATTTTTTGAGACCGTGTCGGGATTTACCACAACCGGTGCCAGTATTTTACAGGAAGTGGAAAGCCTGCCGCATTCCATTTTGTTCTGGCGCAGTTTTACGCACTTTATCGGCGGCATGGGGGTTTTAGTCTTTGCCTTGGCCATTATGCCGCGGGTGAACCGACGCTCGATTCATGTATTGCGGGCGGAGTCACCGGGGCCGGAAGTCGGTAAATTAGTGAACCGGCTCGGGAACACCGCGCGCATTCTGTATAAAATGTATATGGCCCTGACCGTGGTGCAAATCGTTTTGCTGCTGGCGGGCGGCATGCCGTTTTTTGACAGTGTGCTGATTGCCTTCGGGTCGGCGGGTACCGGTGGATTCGGTATAAAAAATACGAGCATGGCCTATTACAACTCCCCTTATCTGGATATGGTAGTGGGCACCTTTATCATTCTATTCGGGGTCAACTTCAATATGTACTATTTTCTCCTGATGCGGGAAACCAAACTCGTCTATAAAAACGATGAACTGCGGGTGTATCTCGGGATTATTGTTGTTGCAACAATTGCGATCGCGCTTTCGATTGCGCCGATGTATGCACAGGACTGGAAAGCGTGGCTTGACTCGTACTTTCAGGTTGCCTCCATTATTACCACGACCGGCTATACCACGGCAGATTTTAACACCTGGCCGGCTTTTGCCCGCGCCATGCTCTTGCTGCTGATGTTTATCGGCGCGAGTGCCGGGTCTACAGGCGGCGGATTTAAGGTATCCCGCGTGGTTATTCTGTGGAAAGGCGGGGTAGAAGCGTTACGCCGGTCCATTCAGCCCAATCGGGTAAAACCACCGCTGATAGGGAGCAAGCCGATCCCCGACAGTCTGATGAAATCCGTCGGATTGTATCTGTTTGTCTATCTGCTGATTTTTGTGGTGGCGGTTCTTCTTCTCAGTCTGGATGATCTGGATCTGATCACCTCGTTTTCTGCCGTAGCGGCCACCTTTAACAATATCGGGCCGGGACTGGGCGCGGTTGGCCCCATGGAGAATTTCGGGCGTTTAAGTCCCTGGGCAAAACACCTTTTGTCTTTGTGTATGCTGTTGGGACGTTTGGAAATATTTCCGATTCTTGTTTTGTTTGTACCGCAGAACTGGCGTCGAAATTAAGCAGATTGTCAGTTTTCACGGCATTTGTTATACTGTCATGAGGAGATAGAAAGGAGTCGGCATGAAGAAAAAAGTGGCATTCAGCCTGGTTCAGCCTTCCGGTGAGCTGACGATCGGGAATTATATCGGCGCGCTCCGGCAATTTCCTGCTTTGCAGGATTCATACGACTGCATGTTCGGCGTTGCCGATCTGCATTCGATTACGGTGCCGCAAAAGCCGGCCGATCTGCGAAAACGCACCAAAGAGGTCATTGCCTATATGATGGCCAGTGGCGTGGATCCGGAAAAGAGTATTCTGTTTGTGCAGTCACAGGTACCGCTGCATGCGGAGTTGACCTGGGTTTTAAACTCGATTACGTATATGGGGCAATTGTCCCGTATGACACAATATAAGGACAAATCGCAACGTTCGGAAGAAAACCTGAATGCCGCGCTGTTTACCTATCCGGTCCTGATGGCGGCAGACATTCTTTTGTATCAGTCGGATTTTGTTCCGGTCGGAGAAGACCAGCGCCAGCATCTGGAACTGGCCCGCGATCTGGCAGAGCGGTTTAATCACCGGTATTCGGATACCTTTACCGTACCGGAACCCCTGATCGGCAAAACCATCGGGAAAATTATGAGTTTAAAGAATCCGGAGATTAAAATGTCCAAATCGGATCCGGATCAGAACGCCTATATACTTTTGGCGGATGACAAAGATACGATTATCCGGAAAGTTCGCCGTGCCGTTACGGATTCATGCGGCGAGATCCGCTATTCGGAAGAACAACCCGGCCTGATGAATCTGCTGAACATATACGCCGCTTTTACCCAGGAAGAGCCGCAAAAAATAGCTGGGCAGTTTGCACATGCCTCCTATGCGGAATTCAAAGACGCCTTAGGGGAAATGATCGCACAGAGCCTGGCGCCGATGCAGGCTCGCTATCGGGATATTATGGCAAACGGGGAAGAACTGGAGCGGATCTATAAAGAAGGCGCAGAAAAAGCCTACAGTATCGGAAGAAAAACCTTAAGCAAAGTCTATCGAAAAGTCGGTTTTTTGCAATAATGAACGCAGCCAAAAGACAAAACACATGGGTGAATGTACCGAATCTGATCTCCCTGTTTCGGATTGTTCTGATCGGCATCTATCTGTATTTTTTCTACGGAAAAGGGGCCCGTGACCGGACGATCGCCATGGGGATTGTTTTGCTTGCCGGTTTGTCCGACGGACTGGACGGGTGGATTGCCCGCAAATGGAATCTGCAATCCAAAGTGGGTGCAGCTCTCGATCCGCTTGCGGACAAACTGATGAGTATCACCGTATTTTTGACCTTTGTCCATGCGGGGTATATCCCTTTGTGGTTCTTTCTCGGAATACTCGTAAAAGAACTTGTTTTGATCGCAGGCGGTATCTGGCTGTATTTTACGGGACGGCATGCGTCAATCCCGTCTAATCTTTTCGGCAAAGCAGCTACCGGCATGTTCTATCTGGCTATCATTTTGCTTTTGTTCCCGGTGCCCGCCCTGCTAATCCGTTTGGTCTTCTTACTGGTGCTTCTTTTGAACTGGATCGCCCTCGGCTCCTACTTGCAACGGGCATGGCAATTGCTTCAGAAAGAGAATCACCCGCCAGATAATCAATAAAAAAGCCGCTTGCTGAGGCGGCTCTTTTAATGGCTTTAAACGTCTTTTCGTGTTTCTGTGGATTCTCTGGCTACGGCTTGGGCTGCGGCCAGACGGGCAATCGGAACGCGGAAAGGCGAGCAGGATACATAGTCCAGTCCGGTTCGGTGGAAAAATTCGACCGATCGCGGGTCGCCGCCGTGTTCACCGCAGATACCCAGATGCAGTTCGGGATTGGCTTCCCGGCCAAGCTTCGCGGCCGTTTCGACCAATTTTCCGATTCCTTTTTGGTCCAGGCTGTCAAACGGGTCATTGGAGAAGATGTTTTTGTCTACGTATTCGTGCAGGAAGGTGCCTGCATCGTCACGGGAGAAACCGTAACCCATCTGCGTCAGGTCATTGGTGCCGAAGCTGAAGAAGTCGGCTTCTCGGGCAATCTCATCCGCCAGGAGGCAGGCACGCGGGATCTCAATCATCGTACCGACAAGGTATTCCACACGGTCGTTTTGTTCTTCAAACACCATCTCGATTTCTTCAATCACTTCTTTTTTCACATAGACCAGTTCATTCGGATCGCTGACCAGAGGAATCATGATCTCAGGCAGAATGACGTTTCCGTCTTTTTTGATCAGGAGAGCCGCTTCGATAATGGCCCGTGCCTGCATGCGGTAGATCTCCGGATACGTGACGGCCAGACGACAGCCTCTGTGTCCCAACATCGGGTTGAATTCGTGCAGTTCGTTGACGCGGTCCTGCAGCTCTTCTTCGCTGACATGCATGGTAAGCGCCAGTTCACGGATGTCTTCGGGGTCGGTGGGGAGGAACTCGTGCAGCGGCGGATCCAGCAGGCGGATCGTGACCGGACGGTCTTCCATGACCTGGTATATTTCGTAGAAGTCCTGGCGTTGCATCGGCAGGATTTTCTGCAGCGGTTCTTCGCGCTGTTCCTGCGTATTGGCCAGAATCATGCGGCGTACCGCGGGGATACGGTCTTCCATAAAGAACATGTGCTCGGTACGGCACAGTCCGATTCCCTCGGCGCCAAATTGTACGGCTTGTTTGGCATCGCGCGGATTGTCGGCATTGGTGCGTACTTTCAGCGTACGGATATCATCTACCCAGCTCATAAAGGTGCCGAAAGCGCCGGATAAAATGGGATCTACTTTTTTGATATCGCCGGCGAAGACTTCACCGGTGGAACCGTCCAGGGAGATATAGTCTCCTTCGTTGAATTCCAGATCGCCTGCGCGCATAGTACCCAGCTGTTCATTGATGCGAAGGGTAGAGGTACCGGCTACACAGCATTTTCCCATACCGCGTGCCACAACGGCTGCGTGCGAGGTCATTCCGCCGCGTGCGGTCAGAATCCCTTGTGCGGCAACCATGCCTTCTATATCTTCGGGTGAGGTTTCCTGGCGGACGAGAATGGCCCGTTCACCGCGTGCGTTGGCGGCGGCCACATCATCGGCATGGAAGTAGATCTTACCCGAGGCGGCACCGGGGGAGGCGGGCAGCCCTTTGGCAATCACATCGGTTCTCTTTAATTCTTCTTCATCGAAGGTGGGGTGTAAGAGCTGATTCAGCCCGTCGGGTTCGACGCGCAGAATGGCTTCTTCTTTGGAGATAACACCGTCTTCCACTAAATCTACGGCCACCTGAATGGCAGCGTGACTGGTTCTTTTACCGGACCGGGTCTGCAGGATGAACAGTTTTTCATCTTCGATCGTAAATTCGATATCCTGCATATCCTTATAATGCTCTTCCAGTTTATGCGTCACATTGACAAATTCGTCGTATGCTTTGGGCATAATATCTTTGAGCTGGCTGATTTCGTTGGGCGTGCGGATCCCGGCTACGACGTCTTCACCCTGGGCATTCATCAGGAATTCACCGAACAGTTTGTTTTCACCGGTCGCAGGATTTCTGGTGAATGCAACGCCGGTACCGGACGTATCGCCCATATTGCCGAAGACCATGGCCTGCACATTGACGGCTGTGCCCAGATCGTCGGGAATATGATGCAAACGGCGGTAGACGCGGGCGCGATTGTTATTCCAAGATTTAAAAACGGCTTTAATGGCAAATTTCAGCTGTTCGACCGGATCCTGCGGGAATTCTTCCCCGAATTCGCGGCGGATGATCTGCTTGTAGTCTTCTACCAGGGCTTTTAAATCCTCGGCTGTCAGATCCGTATCGCCAGCTGCACCTACGGATTCTTTTCTTGCCTCCAAGGCTTCATCAAAATACGACTTGGGTACTTCCATTGCGACATCACCGAACATTTGAATAAAACGGCGATAGCTGTCGTAGGCGAATCGTTCATTGTCGGTGGAGCGGGCTAGACCCTGTACGGATTCATCATTGAGTCCGAGATTAAGTATGGTGTCCATCATACCGGGCATGGAGAAAACCGCGCCGGAACGAACAGACATCAGCAAGGGGTTGTCCGGGTCGGAGAAAGACTTACCCAGTTTTTCTTCCACTTTTCCCAAATGCTCTTTGACTTCCTGCAGCAAGGCATCCCAAAGCTCTTCGTTTTCTTCGTAAAAGCGATTGCATGCTTGCGTGGTGACCGTGAAGCCGGGCGGAACCGGAAGGCCGATCACCGTCATTTCTGCGAGGTTTGCGCCCTTACCGCCCATGAGGCTGCGCATGTCTTTGTTGCCTTCTTCAAAGGCATATACATACTTGTGTTCCATGAAATCCCTCCCGTACAGATATCTTTGTGTTATGTGTACATTATACCCTGCAGGATCCGGCGTAAAGACAAACTAAAACGGACCTTTGTCTAACGTCTTCATTCTGCCTTGCATAATCTATATTCAGTTTAGTCCATTGAAGTGTTTGTGTCAATCATATTTGTATTTTGCAACCGCCGGTCATACACGGACGCGCTCTTGACAAAAGCGCACAGGCTTCCGTATACTGAGAGCAAACGAAGTACAGAAGGAGTACGGTGCGCGCGCCTGCAGAGAGGAAATGGTCGGTGAAAATTTCCGGAAATGCGACACGGGAAGTCGTCTGTGCGTTGCCCGTTTTCGCTCATGGCGTTATCCATGTTGAGCCGTGTCCTTGTGGCACGGGAATTAGGTGGTACCGCGATCGCTTCGCCCTATGCAGGGCGAGGCGATTTTTACTTTTAAGGAGGAAGAATGAAGAATCTGGAAAAAACGTATGATCCCCATCAGTTTGAAGAGCGGATCTATCAGCAATGGAAAGAATCCGGGAGTTTCCATACAAAAATCGATCCGGACAAAACACCCTATACGATATCGATGCCGCCGCCCAATGTAACCGGGGCCTTGCATCTGGGGCACGCATTACAAAGCACGATACAGGATATTCTGACCCGTTATAAGAGAATGAAGGGTTTTGCTGCGTTGTGGGTTCCCGGAACCGATCATGCCAGTATTTCGACGGAAGCCAAAGTCGTGGAAAAGATTACAGAAGAAGGAAAATCCAAAGAAGAACTCGGCCGGGACGGTTTTTTGGAAGAAGCCTGGGAATGGACGAGAAAATACGGCGGCCGGATCAATCATCAGCAAGAAAAGCTGGGCGTATCCTGCGACTGGGAACGCGAGCGATTTACCCTCGATGAAGGCCTGAGCCATGCGGTGGAAGAGCAGTTTATCCGCCTGTATGAAGACGGCTATATTTACCGGGGCGACCGGATTATCAATTATTGTATCGACTGCGGTACGGCGGTTTCAGATGCAGAAGTGGATCATGAGGATACAAAGGGAAAACTCTGGACGATCCGGTACCCGTATGCAAACGGCGAGGACGGCGGCATCGAAATCGCGACGACGCGTCCCGAAACCATGTTGGGCGACCTGGCCATCGCCGTGCACCCGGAGGATGCGCGCTATCAGGACCGGGTGGGAAAAACCGTACTCTTGCCTCTGGTCGGCCGGGAGATACCGATTATTGCCGATGACTATGTCGATCCGTCGTTTGGATCGGGTGCGGTAAAGATTACGCCTTCGCATGATCCGAATGACTTTCTGGTCGGCGAACGCCATGCTCTCGGGCAATGTAAAGTGATCGATGAAAAAGGCCGGATCACGCAAGGCTATGCCTATTCTGGGCTGAGCCGGGAGGAAGCGCGCGCGGTCATCGTGAAAGATCTGACCGAACAGGGCTATCTGGTTGAAACAAAAGAACACGATCATGCGGTGGGGCATTGTGCACGTTGCAATACGGTCATTGAGCCATTGATTTCCAAACAGTGGTTTGTCGCCATGAAAGAGCTGGCCAAAGAAGCCATGGAAGTCTATCAGGACGGACGCTTGCGCATTGTTCCGGAACGTTTCGGCAAAGTGTATATGAACTGGCTGGAGAATATCCGCGACTGGTGCATATCCCGTCAATTATGGTGGGGACATCGTCTGCCGGTATACTATTGCGAAACCTGCGGCGAAGTCATCGTCCAGCGGGAAGCGCCGAAGACCTGTTCAAACGGTCATGCTACTATTGTGCGTGACGAGGATACGCTGGACACCTGGTTTTCATCCGCTTTGTGGCCGTATTCTACTTTGGGCTGGCCGGAAGAAACCGAAGACCTGCGCTACTTTTTCCCGACCAGCGTACTGGTAACCGGGTACGATATCATTTTCTTCTGGGTCATTCGCATGGTCTTTTCGTCCTTGTATTCTGTGGGCGAAGTGCCGTTTCATGATGTGTATCTCACAGGGATCATCCGTGATGCACAAGGACGGAAAATGAGCAAGTCTTTGAACAACGGAATTGATCCGTTGGAGATAATCGAAGAATACGGTGCCGATGCGCTCCGCTTTATGCTCGTCACGGGAAACAGCCCCGGAAATGATATGCGTTTCCATATGGAACGGGTGGAACATGCCCGCAATTTTGCGAATAAACTCTGGAATGCATCGCGCTTTGTACTATTATATGCAGAGGAAGGAAAAACCTATCAGGCAGATCTGTCTGCTTTGAAAACCGAAGACCGCTGGATCCTCAGCCGCCTGCGCGATACGATTGCGGATATGGATAAAAATTACGACAAATATGAGATCGGGCTGGCCGCTTCGCGTGTCTACGATTTTACCTGGGATACGTTCTGCGACTGGTATATTGAACTCATCAAACCCCGACTGCAGACAGAAGGCGAAGACAAAGACAAGGCGATGGGCGTACTGCTGCTGGTATTGGAAGAAATCCTGAAGCTGCTGCATCCGTTTATGCCGTTTATCACCGAAGAGATTTATGCACATCTGCCGCAAACAAAGGGTCTTCTGATGAACAAAATCTTCATGGATGCAGAGAAACTGCCGGAAGATCCGGAGGCCGAAGACGCTATGAATCTCGTGATCGAAAGCATTACGGCAATCCGGAATCTGCGCCAGGAAAAGAATATTTCGCCGCGCCGCAAGTCGGAACTGTTATTAATGGCAGAGGCAGAGGATGTGCACAAGAAGCTGGATGAAAACAGGCAGCATCTGCTGCGCCTGGGTTTTGGTACCGATGTGTCTTTTGTGAAAGACAATGACGCGATAATCGACGGTTGTATGCCGATTGTGCTGCCGCGCCATAAAATCTACTTGCCCATGGCGGATCTGATGGATTTGGACAAGGAGAAAGAACGGCTGCAGGCGGAAATGAAAGAGTTGCAGGGGGAAGTCGGCCGTTTGGAGAATAAACTGGCGAACGAAAACTTTGTAAACAAGGCGCCGCAAAAAGTGGTGGACGGCGAGCGGGACAAGCTGCTTACGTATCAGAAACAGTTGGAAGAAACGCGGATCAGCTTGCAGAATCTGGAGGAAATGACGGATTGAACAAAGAACAGGCATTGCAGTTTCTGGATGATCCGCGCCGTTACGGCGCGGATACAGACCCTGTACTGCTTCGCGCCGCACTGAAACGGCTGCGATCACCGGAAACCGGATATCCTGTGATTCATTTGGCCGGCACGAATGGCAAAGGGTCTACCGGTGCCTATTTGTGCCGCATATTATCCGAACACGGTGAACCGGCGGGACACTTTACCTCCCCGCATGTGCTGGATTTTCTGGAACGTATCCGCATCAACAATCGAAACATAGACCCGGATCTTTTTTGCGATGCGGCCCGCTTTGTCAAAGAATCCCTGCAGGACATGCCGGGATTCAAGGACCTGCGGGCATTCAGTCTGCAGATGTTTACAGCCCTGGTTGCCTTCAGAAACGCCGGGGTCCGTTTTGCCGTGATCGAATCGGGTATCGGCGGGCGAGACGATGCAACCAATGTATTGATTCCGCGGGTCAGTGTGATCACGCCGATCGGGATGGATCACATGGCCCGGTTGGGAAATACGGTGGAAGAAATTGCCGCGCATAAGGCCGGGATTATCAAACCGGGTGTGCCGGTATTCTCTGCGCCGCAAACACCGGCGGCCGGCCGGATCATTACCGAAGCGGCCCGTGTGAACAATGCACCGCTGCATTTTTTGCCGGAGAGTCAGATTCGCATCATCCGATCCGACCCGGGAGAGACGGCCTTTATCTGGGAAAACCGGCTTTCTTTGAAAACCCGTATGGGTGGTGTGTATCAGGCGGAAAATGCCGGACTGGCGATTATGGTAGCCAGGCATTTGGTGCCGGATATAGCGGAAGAAGATCTGCAAGAAGCGGTATATGAAACGTCTATGCCCGGACGCCGCCAGGTGGTGGCCGAAGATCCGGTGATCGTCGTGGATGGGGCGCATAATCCGCATGCAATACAGGCGTTTTGCAAAGAGCGCACAAAACAAAGCAAAGAAACCGGTATTATCGGAATGATGGAAGACAAAGAAACCGAAGCGGTCCTGTCCCTTTGGCGAAACTGCTTTCATACTTTGTATCTTGTACCGGTGCAGGATACCCGCAGTTGGCATCCTGTGCGCGTAAAGAGCGATTATTTTTTAGAAGATGACCATGTTGTGGCTTTTGCATCACTTAAAGAAGCGGTGCAAAAGGCAAAACAATCCGATACCGATGCGGTTTATATTATGGGTTCCTTGTATCTGGCAGGTGAAGCCTTGACCCTGTTTGCCGAAGCGGAAACGGAGGCAAAATGAATCCCACCATTTTAGTACTGGCCATGCTGTTTATTATACTGATCAGTATGCAGTACACATTGAACAAAATCCTTTTTGAATTACGGCAGATCCGGCGCTTCAAAGAGCGGGAGCCTGAAGACCGGTATGATTAGGAGCGCACAGCCCTATCAGATCTTTGCCCCGTTTTATAATGCCTGGCATGATGAAAGCTGGTATGAGGAGATCTTTCCTTTTCTTATGAAAGAAACAGGCCTTCGCCCCGGAGACCCGGTGTATGAAGGCGGATGCGGTGCCGGGCATTTGACGCGCCGTTTAACCGAGGCCGGTCTTCCGGTGTTTGCAAGCGATGCTTCCGGCGAAATGCTGCGCCTGGCTAAAAGAAGACTGGCCGGACAACCGGTGATCCTGCGACAGGAGGATCTTCGGTCCATGCCGATACGTAGAGGGTTTTCTGCTTTCATCTTTTGTCTGGATGTGATCCAGTATCTTGGGGAAAAGGAACTGCAGACGCTTTTTGCAAAAGTGTATCGTTGTCTGCCTGAGGGCGGGGTGCTGGTCTTTGATCATCTACCGGAAAAACTGTTACGCCAACGGGCAAAAAGCCCCCCGATTTATTACGAAAGCGAAGGACGCCGTATGTGGTGGCGAACAGCGATCCGCGGAAAAACAGTGCGCTATGATCTCTTTTTTTGGCATAATGAAAAGAAAATGTCTGAAACGCAGATCCTTAGGGTATACAAAAAAAGGGAGATACGCCGTTTGCTGAAGCAGACAGGAAACTGGGAGGTAAACGGATACGGCGGCTACGCCGATACTCCCATGCATGCATCATCGGAACGTTTTTGCTGGTTTGCCACAAAGCAATCCGCAGGTATGCAGGGTAAAGTAAACGACCCGATTATTTGTAAACGTTGACAAAACATCAAATAAGGGGTATAGTAAGCCAAGTGGTCAATAGACTGCAAGTAAGTTTCAGGAGGAATTGTTACACATGGCAAGAGGCACAGTTAAGTGGTTCAACGCGACAAAAGGCTACGGATTTTTATCAACTGAAGAGGGCGAGGACGTTTTCGTACACTACTCTGCTTTAGAAGATACAGGAGAATTCAGAACCTTAAACGAAGGGCAAGAAGTAGAGTTCGACATTACCGAAGGCGAAAAAGGCCCGCAAGCTTCGAACGTTGTAAAGTTATAAAATACGAAACGTAAGAAGATGAACCCCCGGTGTTAACCGGGGGGTTTTCATTTTACCGGGAGGATATATGGATCAGATATTACGTGCAATAGACAAAAACTATTCGTTCCGGCTCTTTTTTATCCAGAGCGATAATCTGGTGGAAGAAGCCAAACAAATACACGGGCTCAGCCGCAGTGCAACGGTAGCGTTGGGGCGGCTGCTGACAGCCAATTTACTGCTGGCAGCCGACTTAAAGAACACGGAAGACCGGCTGACGCTGCAAATGCGGGGAAACGGCCCGAGCGGATTTTTAGTGACTACGGCAGACGGAAGCGGACATGTAAAAGGCTATGCCGATCAACCGGAGGCCAAGGTGGCCGATAAGAAAAACGGCGAACCGGATGCAGGCGCTTATGTCGGCAAGGAAGGGACATTTGTGCTGATCAGAGACTATGGCATGAAAGAACCGTATACGGCGCATTCGCCTTTGGTGACAGGTGAAATTGCCGAGGATATTGCCGCCTATTATTATCAAACGGAGAAAATTCCTACGGCGATCTCCCTTGGTGTACAGCTGAACGAGGACGATTCGGTAAAAACGGCCGGCGGATTTTTCCTGCAGGCAATGCCGGGTGTTTCGGAAGAAGAATTGGGAAAACTGGAAGATTTCATCAAAACGCTACCGGATATTACCGCCTTATTAGAAGTGCATACACCGGAAGAGATCATTCGCACGGCGTTTGCCGCTTTTGAGATGGATATCCTGGATACCAGTGATGTTTCGTATCGTTGTGATTGTTCGCGTGAGAAGGTGGAAGATGCGCTTACTAGCCTGCACAAAGATGAAATCGAAACCATGATCAAAGAAGATGGCGGAGCGGAAGTGGTTTGCCATTTCTGCAATAAGAAGTATGCGTTTTCAGAAACGGATCTGCGGCAGATAATCGAAAATCGCAATTGACAAAATGCAAAGGGTACGGTATAGTGATTTCACGTGAATTTTACAAACGGACCCTGTGCGGGAGTGGCTCAGTGGTAGAGCATCGCCTTGCCAAGGCGAGGGTCGCGAGTTCGAATCTCGTCTTCCGCTCCAAAAGATTCCTTCGGGGATCTTTTTTTATGCAGTTGCGTACGAATATGATAAGATGAAACAAGCAAAGAATGAGGGAGGCATCCAATGGAAGCGATCACAAAACCAACTATACTTTCCGGCGTTTTGGAACTGAGTCCGGAAGATCAGAGGCTGTTTGAAAAAATGCTGGAGGTAATCCGCAAGCATTTTACCCGCCATGCCTATTATCCGCTGGATACCACTGTAATGGAAAAGTCGGAAGTGCTCTTGGCCAAAGGGGGCGGGGAAACGGAAAAACAGATTTACCGCTTTGAAAAGGGCTCCAATGATATTTCCCTGCGTTTTGATCTGACGGTTCCATTGGCCCGCTACGTTGCCCAGCATTTTTCGGAACTCGAGTTTCCCTTCAACCGCTATCAGATCGGCAAAGTCTATCGCGGAGAAAGAAAACAAAAAGGGCGTTACCGGGAATTCTATCAATGCGATGTCGATATTATCGGGCATAATACGCTGCATGTTTTGAATGATGCGCAGATCCCGAAAGTTATGGATGAAATATTCCAGGAATTGCGTCTGCCGCACTATGCCTTTTTTATCAATAACCGCGTGATTCTCAATGCGTATCTTGAAAAGATCGGTGTAACGGATCCGGTGGAAACGCTGCGGATACTCGATAAGCTAATGAAGATCGGCGAGGAAAAGGTCAAAGAGGAATTGCTTCTGGCTGGGATCACACAGGCAGAAGAGGTGCTTGCCATTGCGAGAATCACCGGCACCAATACCGAGCGCCTGGATGCGTTGACTTGCTTATGTGATTCGGATCGATACAAACAGGGCGTAAAGGATCTGCAGACGGTTTATGAAGGCATGCTGGCCTTGGATATTCCGGAAGACCGCATTGTGATTGACCCCACGATTACCCGCGGTCTGGATTATTACACGGGAACGGTATACGAAACCTTTATTACCGATCATGAAGAGATCGGAAGCATTTGCTCCGGTGGTCGCTACGACAATCTCTCTTCCCATTATACGAAGCAAGAGCTGCCGGGCGTGGGTATGAGTATCGGCTTGACGCGTTTGTTTACCAAATTGCGGGAAGACGGACTGATGGAGATTGAGACGGATCCTGTGGCCGATGTAGCCATCGTAACCTTCCCCGGTACAGAGATTCACGCACTGCGTCTGGCGAATCAGTTACGCGAAGCAGGGTGTGCGGTCATGGTACAATTGGAAAAGGGGAAAATCGGCAAGAAAATGCAAACCATCGACAAACGGGGCATTCCCCATGTCATACTCCTGGGAGAAGACGAAGTGAAAAACGGAACGGCAACCCTTCGCGATATGCATACAGGGGAACAAGTTACAAAAAAACTTGATGAAGTGATTGCTGATTTGGTATAATACCGGGTATATATAGTAAAGCAAATAGATATCGCTATGAAGAGACGAGTACGCGCATTCTTTTCCGCCCAGGGAGTGTCCACCGACTGCAACGGACACCGGAAAACGCGCCGAAGACCAACTTGGAGCGAATAACACAATGAAGTCACAATGAGGGTGGAACCACGGAGTCTTTCGTCCCTGCGCAAGCGGGAGAAAGACTCTTTTTTTAATCAAAGGAGACAATATGGAACAAGTAACGGTAAGACTGCCGGACGGCAGCGAAAGAGAATACGAAAAAGGCAGCAGCCTGTATACGGTGGCAAGAGACATTTCCGAGGGCCTGGCCCGTTCGGTTGTGGGTGCGGTGGTAAACGGAAAGACAAAAGGGCTGCAGGAAGAACTCAAAGAAGATGCAGAGGTCCGTTTTGTGAAAGCAGAGGACAAAGAAGGCAAGGAGATATTCTGGCATACCTCGGCGCATATTATGGCGCTGGCCGTACAGCGTTTGTTTCCCGATGTAAAGTTTGCGATCGGTCCGGCGATTGAAAACGGATTTTACTACGATTTTGATACCGAGCACCGCTTTACACCGGAAGACCTGGCTGCCATCGAGGCGGAAATGCGAAAGATCGTCAAAGAAAAGCTGCCGCTCGAACGTTCGGTTTTATCCCGTGCAGAAGCACTGGACTTCTTTTCTGCCCGCGATGAAGTGTATAAAGTGGACCTGATTGAAAACCTACCCGAGGAAGAAGAAATCTCCCTGTACAGCATGGGCGAATTCTCCGATTTGTGCGCCGGTCCGCATCTGCCGGATTCATCGAAGGTCAAAGCGATTCATCTGATGGCGATTGCAGGCGCATACTGGCGCGGCGATGAAAAGAATAAAATGCTGCAGCGCATATACGGCATTTCGTTTGAAAAAAAGAAAGAGCTGGATGAATACCTGCAGTTTCTGGAAGAAGCAAAACGACGCGATCACCGCAAATTGGGACAGGAATTGAAATTGTTCAGCATTAAAGAACAGGGACCGGGTTTTGTGTTTTTTCATCCCAACGGGATGATCATGCGAAATGCGATCGAAGATTTCTGGCGCAAAGTGCATAAGAAACACGGGTACGGAGAAATTCAGACCCCCATTATTCTGAGTGAGAGTTTGTGGCATCAATCCGGGCACTGGGATCACTACAAAGAAAATATGTACTTTACAAAAATCGACGAGATGGATTATGCGGTCAAGCCCATGAACTGTCCCGGCGCAATCCTGGTGTATCAGTCGGAACAGCACAGCTACAGGGATCTGCCGATCCGCAATGCGGAGTTGGGTCTGGTACACCGCCACGAGCTTTCGGGTACCTTGCACGGATTGTTCCGGGTTCGCAGCTTTACGCAAGACGATGCGCATATTTTCTGCCTGCCCTCACAGATCAAGGATGAATTGGTAGGCGTCATACGACTGGCCGATGAGATCTATTCGGCATTCGGTTTTGACTATACGGTGAAACTTTCGACCCGCCCGGAAAATTCCATGGGATCCGACGAACAATGGAATGAAGCGGTCGACGGCCTGAAAGCCGCCCTGGCCGAAGAAGGACTGGACTATTCGATCGAAGAAGGCGGCGGTGCGTTTTACGGACCCAAGATCGACTTCGACCTGGTCGATGCGATCGGCCGGCCGTGGCAATGCGGTACGATTCAGCTGGACTTCCAGATGCCCGAACGTTTTGATCTCGAATATGTGGCGCAGGACAATACGAAAAAGCGCCCCGTTATGATCCACCGGGCCATCTTAGGTTCGCTGGAACGCTTTATGGGCATACTGATTGAAAACTACGAAGGGAAGTTCCCGGCTTGGATCGCACCGGTACAGGCCATCGTTCTTCCGATATCGGACAAATATGCCGACTATGCAGAACAACTTGTCGAGCAGATGAATAAAGCCGGCTTGCGGGCCGAGGCGGATTTGCGCGCAGAAAAGATCGGCTACAAGATCCGCGCCGCCCAGATGCGAAAAATCGAGTATATGCTGGTAGTGGGAGAAAAGGAAGTGGAAGGGCAACTTGTCGCCGTTCGCGAACGGGAACAGGGTGATGTGGGACAGATGCCCGTTTCCGACTTTATTGCCATGCTGAAAGAGGAAGCAGACGAGCGCAGGATCGTAAACCGTTTCAATCAGGAGCAGGCACAGTAATATCCGTTTTTCCTTCGAAGGACTTTATCGACAGGAACTTATCTGCAAAAATGCACACAAGAGGACAGCTGCTGCACATGGGTTTGTCCTCTTTTTGTGTAAAAAATGCGTCAAGAACTTGTAAATAAACGGCATAGGTGTATAATGGAGATGAAGTAGCAAAGATAATCCGCTACATGCGAAATGGATTTCACAAATCATAACGAGTGAGGCGAAGAACATGAGAAAAATTGCAGTCGTACTGATCCTCCTGCTGTTGTTTGCAGTGGGTTGCAATCAGACTGAGAATCAGGAGGATCCGGCCTCCGAATCGGGAACGACAGCGGTGGAGGAAGAGACAACCGAACCGGATTCGGAGGATGCATCTTTAGCGGACACAAAAGAGGATAGCGAAGAGGCCACAGAGGACACGGATACGACACAGGCACCCGTACGGATTGCCGGGATGAAAGGCGCGACCTCCATGGGCATGGCGATGCTCCTGGATCAGGCCGAAAAAGGCGAGGCCGGTCAGGCATATGAAACGGCCGTGTATACCGCAGCCGATGATATTATGCCGCGACTTTTGCAAGGCGAACTGGATATCGCCGCTTTGCCGGTAAACGCAGCATCGATTCTTTGGAACAAATCTTCCGGCGGTATACAGGTGATAGCCGTCAACACGCTGGGTGTTCTGGAAGTTTTGGAAAAAGGGGATCAGATAGCATCTCTGGCAGATTTGGAAGGACAAACCGTGTACATGACAGGACAGGGCACCGTTCCGGAATACAGTCTGCGTGCATTGATGGAACAGGCCGGTGTCTCTTTTGACAATGTGCAGATCGAGTGGAAGTCGGAGCCGACAGAGATTACCACGCTTCTTGCAACAGAAGACGAAGCCATCTGTGTGCTTCCGCAGCCGTTTGCAACGGTCGCTTTGCAAAAGGTTGAAGGCTTGGAAAAGAAATTGGACTTTACGGATTTATGGGATGAAACGATGGATGCCGGGCAGTTTGTAACGGGCGTCTTTGTCGCCAGAACCGAATTCGTGGAATCACAGGAAGAGGCTGTGCGCGTATTTCTATCCGATTATCAAAAAAGCGTAGAAGAAGTAAAAGCATCCCCTGCGCCTGCCGCAGAAGTCATCGGAGAGCTGGGTATCGTGGATGCAGCCCTGGCGGAAAAAGCCATTCCCGCTATGCACCTGGTTTCTTTGCAGGGTGAGGAAATGCAGCAGGCCGTGGAAGGTTTCTTAGGCGCATTACACGAAACAAATCCGGAGAGTGTCGGAGGGAATCTGCCGGATGAAACATTTTATTTCAAATAGTCGCTATGTTTGGATGGCCGGGCTTTGGCTGCTGCTTTGGCAGGCAGCAGCGCTGGCCGTCGATCAGGTACTGATTTTACCCGGGCCGTTTACGGTTCTGGGGCATAGTACCCGGATTGTGACAAAACCGGAGAACCTGCTGATTATTCTTCAAAGCGGCGCGAAAATTTTAGGCGGCATATTATCCGCACTGGGCGCCGGTATCCTTGCAGCCGGACTCGCGGTAAAAAGACCTATGCTGCGGGATTTTCTCGCGCCGATGTTTGCTGCAGTCAAGTCGGTTCCCGTCGCTTCGTTTGTTATCCTGCTCTTGTTGTGGCAGGGGGCGGAGCGATTATCCGGATGGGTCTCTTTTTTGATCGCCTGGCCGGTTTTTTATGAATATCTTCTGCTGGGTTTATCGCAAAGGGATCGGAACACGGAAGCGCTGCTCTGTGTTTTTGGCGTTGCTTCCGTGAAACGCCTGGTTTACTTTACGGTTCCCGCCGTCTACAAACCCCTGCAATCAGCTTTGTCGCTTGCTGTGGGAATGAGCTGGAAGGCGGGTGTGGCAGCGGAAGTGATCGCCACGCCGATCCGGTCTGTCGGAAACGAGCTGTATCGTTCGCGTATCCTATTGGAAACAGCCGATGTTTTTGCCTGGACGCTATTGATTATCGGTTTGGGTTACGGGACGGAATGGATACTGGGGTGGTTGTTTACGCGACTAATGCCTGAAGGGGTCGAGCTATGATCCTGTCTGCGATTACATTCGGATATACGAATCTGCCGATTTTTCACCGATGGTCGTATCGTTTTTCCGCAAAGACGACCGTCGTTATGGGGCCGACCGGTTGCGGCAAAACGACATTATTTCGTTTACTGACCGGACTGGAAACA
>JAAYQA010000063.1 GCA_012519495.1 Tissierellia bacterium
AAAGACAAAAACGAGGATTAAACTGCTCTGATCCGGCGAGCATTATGTTAGCAGCTGAGAATGCCTGCAAGTGGAGACACGCAGAGGATGAGGCGGGCTTATTTCTGGAAGAACACTATCGTTGTGTGGATGGGATTATTGAATTCTGCAATAGGCTTTCGTATAACGGAAAACTGAAACCTTGTCGCGAGCATGAATCTCCTCTACAAGAGCAATTGGATGAACAGAAGGTGAAGCCGTTTGTTTTGTATACGGTAAAGGGATCGGAAGACAAGCGTTCCGGATCCAGCCGATTGAATGTTGTGGAAGGAGAGGCTGTTGTAGCCTGGATAGAGGAAAACCGTGAAGTCTTGGAAAACCTGTATGCGCCGAATCATATCGCAGATATTATCGGGGTGGTAACGCCATTTGCAGCACAAGCCAGATGTATCCAAACATTATTGGAAACAAAGGAAGGCAACTATAAGGATATTACCGTAGGTACCGCGCATCGATTGCAGGGAGCGGAACGACCGGTGATCCTTTTTTCGGCAACCTATGGAGACAATAGTGCAGATGCAAGTTTTGTTAATAGTACACCCAATTTAATGAACGTTGCGGTATCAAGAGCCAAGGATCTCTTTGTGCTGTTTGTAGCAGAAAAAAGAAGGAAAGACAAAGGAGCCGTGTTTAAGTGCATCAATTGTTATGGGCAGGACCGGCAAATCACATTTAGTACAATAGCGGAAAATGCGGTACAAAAGGAAAGCGAAAGGGAACAGGCATCGGTTGATGAAGGGATGACAGAGGCGGAGCTAAATAAACCGATAAAGGAGGAGGCTGAAACGATCGGAATGAATATATGTCCGAAATGCGGTAAGGAACTGCGAGTGAAAAATGGCAAGTACGGCAAATTTATAGGATGCAGCGGATTTCCGGAATGCAAATATACAGAGAAGTTAAAATAATATCCTTAAACCGAAGTAAAACCGACGCCTATTTCATATCGGATATGCGTCGGTTTATGTTATAGTTTACATAATGAGGATGCTACGAATCGCTTGAAATTACAGAAAGAAGATGTTTATGAAAGGCATACGAAAAGAAATCGGCGCGAGACGGAATTTGAAATTCCGGCTGGTAATTGAATCGCTGCTGATCGGAGTACTTACGGGAATCATTATCTCTGTTTTCAGAAAAGCAACGCAGTTTTTATCGTCTAAGTTTCTCCTGTTGTATGAGTTCGGGCAATCGTCTTTTCTCCACGCGGGGATCGTGCTGCTTTTATTGATGGTCGTGGGCCTAATTGTCGGGATCATGGTAAAAATCGACCCCAAAATCGGCGGATCGGGCATACCGCAGGTGGCGGGGGAATTGCGGGGACTGATCAAAACCGATTGGCGCAGAATCCTTCCTCTGAAGTACTTTGGCGGGATCCTGAGCGTGAGCGCCGGCTTAAAGATCGGAAGGGAAGGCCCTTCGATCCAAATGGGGGCTGCGGTGGGACAAGGCTTTTCCGAAGTGTTCAAGCGGCCGAAAACAGAAAAAACCTTTCTCATTTCATCCGGCGCTGCAGCCGGGCTTGCCGCCGCCTTTAACACGCCTTTATCGGGTTTGGTTTTTGCACTGGAAGAAGTGCATCATAATTTTTCTTCCGTAGCATTGGTAAGTGCCATGTCGGCCTCTCTGTCTGCCGGACTTACCTCGGCGCTGGTTTTGGGATACAAGCCGGTACTATACGTAGAGCGTCTGGCGCATATCCCGTTCCGGGTCTATGGCTATTTGATGATCATGGCGTTTCTTGCGAGCCTAAGCGCCTTTCTCTTTACCGGAGGAATTTCTGTCGGCAAAAAGATATATGCGCGATTAAAAATTCCTGTTGTCGCAAAGGTGATGATACCGTTTCTGATCACAGGCATCGTTATTCTCCTGAATACGGATCTGTACGGAAGCGGCGAGCATTTTATCCTCTTGTCGGATGGTGCGCATCTGACCATAGAAAAGCTCCTGTTTATCTATCTTGTAACGATCGTGCTTCTGATCATTGCATTTTCCAGCGGTTTACCCGGAGGTATTTTCTTTCCGATGCTCGTGCTGGGCTCCTTGTTCGGCAATATGTTCGGGCAGATATTGGCGCAACTCGGACTCATAGACGGCAATCTGATTCTCGTATTTGCCGTATTAAGCATGTGCGCTTATTTTTCTGCGATTGTACGGTCACCCATTACAGGAATTATTCTGATCCTCGAGCTGACCGGCTCGTTTCACTTTTTGCTGCCGCTGGGTGTGGTTGCATTGGTATCCTATTTGACAGCGGAATTCTTCCGTCTCAAACCCGTATATGAAATGCTTCTCACATATCAGTTACACCCGGAATTGTTGGTGGGCAAGCCGATGCAGGCAAAAGAAAAAAGAAAGAAGAATCCTCGGGAATCGAGCATAGTTGTTGAGTTTCCCGTGTATTTCAACAGCAAGTGCGATGGCCGGTATATCAAAGATATCGACTGGCCCAAAGGGGTCCTGCTTGTCAGCATCAAACGAGGAGACAGGGAAATTCTGCCTAAAGGAGATGTGAAGCTTTTGGGAGGCGACTACATTGTCTGTTTACACGATGTAGACGAGCTGGATGCGCTGAAAGAAAAGATTCATATCATAACGCAGGAAGAAATACCGGAGTAACGGGGTAAAAGGACCTTTTACCCGGTACACTTCGTACCATACTACCACGATCAAACCGGCTCACTTGGATGAGCCGGTTTTTTTGTTAGAATCCGGTTACGGAGACCCATTTTTCTTAAATCATTTCCCTGTATTCAAACGATGGTATTGTCAAGCCCGAGTTTGGTCAGGTCGATGTCTTCTTCCTGATAGTGCCGGGCTTGCGCGTTCCACAGGTCCGCGTATTTGCCGGGTATATGGACGAGTTCTTCATGCGAACCGCGCTGCACGATCCTGCCCTGGTCGAATACCAGGATCTCATCACTGAAACGGCAGGAGGAAAGCCGGTGGGAAATAATCAGACTGGTTTTACCGCGGGTGATCTGCTGGAATTTTTGATAGATTTCAAATTCACTGATCGGATCCAGCGCAGAGGTGGGTTCGTCGAGGATATAGATGGGGCCGTCGTTGTAGATGGCTCGGGCAAGGGCTATTTTTTGCTGTTCTCCACCGGAGAGCGTGATACCTTGGGCGTCAAATTCCTTATTGAGAGAGGTCTCCAGGCCTTTGGGCAGGCTGTTGAACCGTTCCATGAATCCGACATCGCGTAGAGCGTTTACGATGCGTTCTTCATCGAAGTCGCGATTGGTTGCGATGGTTTCGCCCAGTTTGAAACTGAACAGATCAAAATCCTGAAACACAACATTGAAAAGCGAGTAGTACTGATTGGTATCGTATTTGTCGGCGGAGATCCGGTTCAGTTTTACCGCGCCGTCCACAGGGTCATACAGCCTTGTGAGCAATTTGATAAAGGTGGTTTTCCCGCTTCCGTTTTCGCCCACAATGGCATAGGAACGTCCCACTTGAAAATCGATCGTGATATCGTGCAGGATGTTTCTTTGGGTGCCGGGATAATGAAAGGTCAGATTCTCTGTGCTTAAGTGATAATCATTGTCCAGCCGTTTTTCAACCGGTATCGAACCATGCTGTGTTTGATTGGGCAGATCCATATATTCGTAGTGGAGTTGGACCCCGCTGCTGTCGGAGCGGATTATGGACAAGTCGGTGATCAGTTCGGAGAGGACGGCAATCAACACATTCAGTGCGGCGGTTGCCGCCACAATGTGGCCTAAAGGCAGCCCTCCTGCAATTCCCTTGAAGCCAACCAGCAGATACAAAAACAAGATGACTCCCTGATTGCTGCCAAAAGAGAGGAGGCCGACTTTCCCCCATCCATACACTAATTCACGCAACATGCGTGCGGTCGAACCCTGGGGATCGGTGTTTTTTTCAAACCAGCGGTTCACTCTTTCCTGCTGCCGGTACAGCCGGATTTCTTTTCCGCTTTCCGGATCAAACACAAGATTTGCCAGATAGTTGAAAACGGTATTGCTTGATTCGACGGTGCTCAAAAGCTTGTTCATCTTCGCATTTTGTTTCAGATTGTACCGATGCGGCAAATACGCCGACAGCGCGAGCAAAACAAGAAACAGGAGCAAAAAGACCGGGGAATCATAGATCGTACCCGTGTGATAGGAAAAGGCAGGCAGAATCAGCCAGGCTGCCCCAAGGATGGAAACGGTATAACCTACCATGCTTTTTATGCTATAGGCGATCATTTCAAAACTGCCCGGCCCGCCAAAACCGATGATCGTGAGTTTTTGGCGCATTTCTTTCACCGCGGGATCCTCTGCGTAGCGAAATTCCATCGCGATGCTTTTCAGATTGCGGGATAGTTCGAGCCTTTGGTACATTTCGGACTGTTCAAACTGATGCACGTAATTAAACAGCCCGCTGATAATCTGGGAGACAAAAACGAGGAGCAGGCCGATCAGGATAAAACGAATCAGCGTTTCATACGGTGTATTCCGACCCAACAGATCGATAATGCGGCGGGAGATATAGATGGACACCAACGGATAAACGGAGCTGAAGAAGCCCGCTATCAGACTGATGAATACATACCGCTTTGACAATTGATAGGTATCTTTCAAAACGCGTCGTGTCAGAGGACTCATCGTCGTTCTCCTTTCTGATAGTAATAGGCCTGTTTGTCATACATCTGCTGATAAAGTCCTTTGCGCTGCATCAGTTGTTCATGCGTACCGTCTTCAACGACCTTACCCGCATCAAGATACAGGATGCGATCACAAAAGCGCGTGGTTGCCAGCCGATGCGTGATGAAAATGGACAGTTTGTCTTTCGCATGCGCTTGATACCGGCGGTACACTTCACTTTCCGCCAAGGGGTCAAGGGCTGCGGTCGGTTCATCGAGAACCAAGACGGGTGCGTCTTTATACAGCGCCTGTGCCAGTTTGAGTTTCTGCAACTGTCCGCCGGAGAGCGTAACGGCATCCGGATCCACTTCCCGCACCAGCGGTGTGGCATCGCTCAGGGGCAGTTCCCCGATGACATCCGATAGACCGGACGCACGCAATACATAGAGATACCGGGACTCTTGATAGGGTTGATCCTGCAAGACGGTTTCCCGGATGGTCATGGGGAGGAGGTGAAGATCCTGAAAAACAACCGAAAACAAAGAATAATAGTCATCGACAGAAAAAAGTTGATTGTCGATGCCGTTGATCAGGATCTGCCCCTTGTCCGGGCGGTACAGATTCAGGAGCAGTTTTACCAAGGTGGTTTTTCCGGCTCCGTTTAAGCCGACCAGCGCAATTTTTTCATTCCGGTTTAAGGTCAGATTGAGATTATCAAACAGGGCCTGTTCACTTCCCGGGTATTTGAAACAAACACCCCTGCATTCGATAGTTTCGATCGATTCGGGAAGGGCCTGTTTGGCTGTATGGTTGAAAAGCGGCGGATAGTGCAGAAATGTTTTCAGATGCATAATATCGGTGCTGTTGTCCAGCAGATCAAAAAGGACATTGATAAAATCGGTCGATCCGACGGCGATGGTTGTTATGGCGCCGATGTAAAACACCAATTGCCCGACATTGATCGCACCGGTCCGGAGTTCTTTCAGTAATACGATATAGCCGTAAAAGGTCAGGAGCAGTATCAAAAGTGCGCTGATAAACTGTCCCCCGAGGACGACACGCCCGCGCCGGGTTGTGATCTGTCGCATGTTTCTCAACACGTCTTCTGCGATGGTTTCAAACCAGGGCCGAACCCGGAACAGCCGGACATCTTTAGCCAGGCGGAAGTTGGCAGTCACGCGTTTGATATAGCGAAACTGTTCGTTTAAGCGGCCGCGTTCGGCTTTGGTTCGTTCAATGAACCGATGCTGGAACCATCGGTAGATGACAACCAGCACCAGCAAAAGGCCGATAAAAAGCAGAAAGCGACGGTCCAAAGCGCTTAACATCGCGCCAAAGAGCGCGATTTTCAGGAGCTGCTCCAAAAAACGTTTCAGATTGGACGGAAAGATCTGGGTAAGAGAACTGTCCTGCTGTACGGTAGCAAAGGCAAGTGCTTTGGTTTGTTGATAGTCTTCCTGTTCCAGCCGCTGATAGTCACAGGATTGCAAAGCCTGTGTTACTCGTGCCAGCTCATGGATGCGAAACATCTGGCTCAACAATTGGCTTTTCATTGCAGCCAGTTTCAAAACGATCTGAATCAAAGCATACAGAACAATCCACAGACTGATCCGGGTGAGCAGTTGCTTGGGCTGAGCCCCCTGTGCCACCAGATTGATCAGCTCCTGTGTCAGTCGCAGGCCGACAAAAGCCACAGCCAGACTGACAATGACTTCGATCCATACATAGCGGAGTATTCTCTTGTCATAACGGATGATACGCAAAAGTAAAAAATGCAGATTACCGAATAATTGTTTCATTACAACCCTCCTGCGATCAGTCTAACAGAAATAAAAAAAGGTGAGATCATTCTCTCACCAATGGTTCGGTTTTTGTCATGAGCGGTAAAGGAATCGTGATTTCACTGGAAAAGACCTCTTCTTCACTCGCCCGCTGCACCCAGCCGTCATATTTTTTTACGATCCGGTCGATCCGGGTGATCCCGAAACCGTGTTCAAGACCCCGTTTGGTGCTTAAAAAGCTCTGCACTTTGCCGTAGGTACTGTTTGTGCAGTTGATGTAAAGACTCCCCTTGATCGGCGCGATATACAGACGGATGAAAGGTTCTCTGCTCTTTAAGGCCGCCGCAAACGCTTTTATGCAAGCGCCGATTGACTCAGAC
>JAAYQA010000064.1 GCA_012519495.1 Tissierellia bacterium
GACCACGACCACGAAGAAGAAGCACATGACCACGACGATCACGACCATGAACACGAAGAAGAAGCACATGACCACGACGACCATGATGACCACGACGGACACAATCACGGGCCGCATGATGCGCATACCTGGATCAGTATCCGTAATGCCATCGTACAGATGGAAACCATTAAAGATGCATTAGTACAAAAAGATCCGGAGCATAAAGACGTCTACGAAAAGAACTTTGCTGCACAAAAAGAACAGTTTGAAGCGCTGGATAAAGAAGCCGAAGAGCTGTTTTCTACGGTTTCCCGCACGGACTTCATTGTCGGGCACGAAAGCTTCGGCTATTTTGCCCGCGACTACGGCCTGACCCAGCACGGGATTGAGGGTGCCGCCTCACACGGCGAGCCGGATCCGGCTACCATGGCCGAATTGGTGCGGCTGGCACGTGAAACCGGCATTAAAACCGTATTTTATGATCCGCTTGGATCCGATAAAACGGCAAAAACCATTGCCGATGAGATCGGGGGACAGGTGGCTATGCTGAATCCTTTGGACGGACGTTCCGAGGAGGAAATTGCAGAAGGGCTTGGCACATTGGAGATTATGAAAAACAATATCCAGGCGCTGCACAAGGCTTTGACTGAATGAACCCCTTATTTACGTTCGACAAGGTATCCTTCTCGTACGGAAATACCTCCGTATTGGAAAATATCGACTTTACGATGCAAGAAGGCGAATTCGTCGTGCTCTCCGGTGCCAACGGCAGCGGAAAGAGCACGATGCTACGCCTGCTTTTAGGTAGTTTGCAGCCGCGGGAGGGAACGATACACCGCTATACCGAAGACTTCGGCTATGTGCCGCAGATGGGCCAGGAGCGTTTGTACAATTTTCCCATCACTCCATATGAAATGATCGGCCTGAATCTGCGTCCCCGGCACGGATTCGCCAAAAAAGATCCGGAGCACGATCACAAAATCGACACGGCACTGACCCAGGTTTCCTTGCGTGAAAAAAAGTGGGATCTGTTTTCCACCCTGTCCGGCGGGCAAAAGCAACGTGTGCTTATTGCCAAAGCGCTGGTTTCCAATCCGAGCTTTCTGGTTATGGACGAACCCACGATCGGACTGGACGATCGCAGTCGCCGTTCCCTGTTTTTTTTATTGCGTCATTTTCACCGAAGCCATCATTTATCCATCCTGATCGTGACGCATGATATCGAAGGGGTCGACGAAATTGCCGATCGTATCATGCGGATATCGGAAGGTGCCCTGCGGGAGGTAAGCCGTGTTTGAATTTGCCTATATGCGCCGCGCACTGCTGGTCGGTGCTTTTCTGGGCGCCGTGCTGCCCATGATCGGCGTGGTTCTTGTGAATCGCCGAACCCCGGTTTTAGGCGATGCGCTTTCGCATGTTTCGCTGGCCGGTGTCATTGCGGGCCTTCTTTTAGGCATCAACCCGATTGCAGGTGCGATGTTTATGAGTGTTGTGGCCGCTTTGTCCATAGAGGGAATCCGCCGGCGCTTTCCGGCGTTTGGGGAACTCTCTACCGCCATGGTTCTTTCCACCGGGATCGGTCTGGCCAGTTTGTTGTCGGGCTTTATCAAAGGCGGCCAGGGGTATGACAGCTTTCTCTTTGGCAGCATCGTATCGGTATCCAATGCCGAAATGTTTGTCGTCATCGGAATCTCTTTGGTAATTACTTTCGTATTTGTCTTTTTGTATCAGGATCTTTTATATATCAGCGTCGACCCGGAAGGAGCCGAGATCGCCGGGGTCAAAACAAGCCGCGTCAACTTCATCTTTACGCTGATGACGGCTTTTGTGATATCGGTGGCTTCGCGCACGGTCGGGGTTTTGCTGATTTCCAGCCTGATGATTCTGCCTGTGGCCTGTGCCTTGCGCGTAGCAAAGAGTTATCGGCAAACGGTACTGTGGTCCTCTGCGTTCGGTGTCCTTTTCACACTGATCGGTTTGACCCTTGCCTACTATCTCGGACTGAAGCCGGGCGGTGCCATCGTGCTGACAGCCGTCGCCTGTTTTCTGATTCTGTTTGCCTTTTACCGCAGTGAATAGGGCGGTTTACGGCAATTGGAATCCGAACCGGTTAAATGAGCGATATTTTAGTATAGATTATTGCGCTATGGTCCTAACAATTGTATAATGAAAGAAAGTGCACAATGAACGGATAGAAAAGAGGACGAAGAATGAGATTGACTCAGGAGATTGACTACGCGTTTCGCACGGTATCATATTTAATGAAATACCCGGAAGAGGTGATCGGTGCTTCTGTGATTGCGGAAGAGATGCATGTACCCCTGCGATTTTTGCTGAAGATCCTGCGGAAATTGAATCAGGCGAAGATAACGAAATCGCGCCGCGGCGCAAGGGGCGGCTATCTTTTATACGATCCCGAACGACCCGTTACATACTTTGAAGTGGTGGAGGCCATACAAGGTCCGATTGTCATCAATCGCTGCCTCCACGACGGAGCGACCTGTGTAAATAATTACGGAGACAAGCACTGCCCCGTTCACTACAATCTGGAAGAAGTACAGGAAAAAATCTGCAAAGCACTGCAAGACGAGGTTTTCTACCCCAATCCTTCCTAAAGAACAGTACAAAGGGTGTTCCTTTTACCAAAAAGGAGCACCCTTTTTTTTGTGTGTATTGAATTCGTTTACCTTAGATGCTATAATAATCGCATACAAAAGAAATTATTTGAATTGAATACAACCGAGTCTATGCACCTACAGAGCCTTGTCTCCATGGTGCCGGACCGATGGGTTTGCGGGAAACCGCATTGCCTCCCGTATTTGGAAAGGTTGTAAACGCTGCGCAGCGCTTCTGCGCGCGCGAACTTTCCAAAAGGGAGGATTTTTTATGCACGGATACCGTGGAACCATACTGCGCGTAAACCTGACCGAGCAGACGATTCAGAAGGAAGCCCTGGATCTGGACATGGCCAGAAAGTATATTGGCGGCCGAGGTTTGGGGACCAAAATCATGATGGACGAAGTTGATCCCAATGTGGATCCCTTGTCCCCGGAAAACAAACTGCTCTTTGTAACAGGCCCTCTGACAGGAACGCCCACACCCACCGGCGGCCGTTATATGGTCGTTACCAAAGGCCCGCTGACCGGCACCATTGCTTCTTCCAATTCGGGCGGAAAATGGGGTGCCGAGCTGAAAATGGCCGGCTATGATGTCATTATTTTTGAAGGAAAAGCGGAAAAACCCGTTTACTTAGCCATTGAAGACGATAAAGTAGAGTTGCGCGACGCAGGACATCTGTGGGGCAAAATTGTCGATGATACGACCGCAGATATCCTGAAAGAAATGCCGGAAAAAACGAAAGTTTCCTGTATCGGACCGGCCGGCGAGAAGCTCTCCCTTATGGCCTGCATTATGAACGATGTGGATCGGGCCGCCGGACGTACCGGCGTGGGCGCGGTCATGGGTTCCAAGAATCTGAAAGCCATAGCCGTACGCGGTACCGGAAAAGTGGAATTGGCCGATGAAGAAGGACTGGCTGCCGTGGTGAAAGAACACACCAAGATGCTGCGCGAAAACGGCGTCACCGGGGAAGGTCTGCCGACGTTCGGATCGGCGGTTCTTGTCAATATCATCAATGAATCGGGTATATTACCTACGAACAACTTCCAGACCAGCCAGGCGGACTATGCCGAAGAGATCAGCGGCGAGCGCATGACGGAAAAATACCTGAAGAGAAAGCATCCCTGCTACCGCTGCCCGATCGGCTGCGGACGCTGGATCGAACTGGACGGCAAAGAAGGCGGCGGGCCGGAATACGAAACCCTGTGGGCCTTCGGATCCGACTGCGGCGTAGACAATATTGAAGACATTATGCGCGCCAACTTCCTCTGCAACGAGCTGGGCATTGACACCATCTCCATGGGGGCTACCATAGCTGCAGCCATGGAACTGTATCAGGAAGGTTTGATCAAAGACGAAGAGCTAGACGGCATGCCCCTGGAATTCGGCAATGGGGAAGCCATGGTGGAATGGACGAGACGCACCGGTCTGCGCGAAGGTTTCGGCGACAAAATGGCCGACGGTTCGTATCGCCTGACCGACAGCTACGGCCGTTCCGATCTGTCCATGACGGTCAACAAACAGGAACTGCCCGCGTATGACCCCCGGGGCGTACAAGGCCAGGGCTTATCCTATGCGACATCCAACCGCGGCGGTTGCCACGTGCGCGGGTATCTGATCTCGCCGGAGATCTTAGCCGCACCCGAAGCGATCGACCGCTTTACAACCGAAGGAAAAGCGACATGGACAAAGATCTTCCAGGACCTGACCGCCGTGATCGACTCGGTCGGACTGTGCCTGTTTACCAGCTTTGCCCTGGGAGCCACCCAGTATCGCGAGATGCTGAACGCGGCAACCGGCCAGAACCTCACCGACGAAGAACTGATGGAAGCGGGCGACCGCGTCTGGAATATCGAGCGATTGTTTAATCTGAAAGCCGGCATCGACCCGAAAAACGATACTCTACCCAAGCGTTTGCTGGAAGATCCGGTAGCGGACGGTCCGTCCAAAGGATATATCACCGATCTGAAAACCATGCTGCCGCAATACTATAAGGAACGCGGCTGGGATGAAGGCGGCGTACCGACCGACGAAACCATAGAGAAACTGGGGCTGAAATAAATTGGACATCCGCGTTAAACTGTTTGCCATGCTGCGGTACGGCCGGGGGAAAGAGCAAATTCTTTCCCTTGCGCCGCCGGTAAAAAAAGACGATATCCTCCGGGCTTTGGACCTGGTTCCGGAAGATATCGCGATTTTCTATGTCAACGGGCGAACAGTCGACGACGCATATGAAATCCGGGAAGACGATGTACTGTCTTTGTTTCCGCCGGCAGGAGGCGGATGATGGACCGCTATGCGCGCAATGAAAACGCGTTGTCACCAAAAGAGAATCGGGCGCTGCGAAAGAAGAGTGTATGTGTTGTCGGCTGCGGAGGGCTGGGCGGTTTTGTGATTGAACTGCTGGCTCGTGCGGGTGTGGGTCGCATTACCGCAGTAGACAACGACACTTTCGAGATTACGAATCTGAATCGGCAGCTGTACTGTACACCAAACAATCTCGGGCAGAAAAAAGCGGTCGCGGCCAAAGAACGCATCGCGACCGTGAATCCCGAGATACAGGTAGAAGCCAAAGTATTATATTTAGATAAGGACAATGCACAAAAAATCCTGCAGGGGCATGATCTGGTGCTCGACTGTCTGGACAGCATCCCCGCGCGTTTTATGCTGGAGAAAGCCTGCCAGACGGCAAAAATTCCCATGATACACGGCGCCATCGCCGGCTGGTACGGCCAGGTGGCGGTATCTGTGCCGGGAAGCCCGGTGATCGAAAAAATCTATCCGCCGGATGCAAAAACCGGCGCGGAAACGGAACTGGGCAATCCGCCCTTTACCCCTTGCTGTATCGCAGCCTGGCAAGTGGCGGAAGCCATCAAGGTCCTTACAGAAAACCCGCATAGCCTGATAAGCCGTATTCTGTATATCGACCTGTTGCACAACGAAACCAATACGTTTACGCTAACATAAAACCGAGCCGGAAAGCTCGGTTTTTCTTTTTCTACCAGGCACCTTTACCGAACATGCAGTTAGGGAAGTGGCAGATATCGCAGTTCAGGCAGAGACCGCCGTGCCCGAGATCGGCCAGCATGGCAGGACTTATGCGCACATCGGCCAAAAGGCGGGGGAGGATCAGATCAAACACCGTGCGCTTGGCATACATCACACAACCGGGCAGGCCGCAGATGGGCACGCCCGTATCGGTGTAGGCGAGAAGAAACATGGCACCCGGCAGAACCGGCGCACCGTAGGTCACAATCTCTGCGCCGGTGTTTTTTATGGCCAAGGGCGTGCGGTCGTCGGGATCCACGCTCATGCCGCCGGTGCAAAAGACCATTTCCGCGCCGTCTTCCACCATTTGCAGAATCGTCCGGGTACTACGGGCATGATCGTCGGGCAGTACCGCATGCGCGTGCATTTCGCAGCCGTATTCGCTGAGCTTTGCCTGCATCACAGGGGCCGATGCATCGACAATCCGGCCTTCGTAAATCTCGTTGCCGGTGGTAATCAAACCGTATTTTTTCTGCTGCAGCGGATGCAAGAAAAGCAGGGGTTCATCGCCGGCGGTTTCTTTGGCGCGCTCCATCTTTTCTTTTTCAATCAAAAGCGGAATGACGCGCGTGCCCGCCAGTACATCGTCTTTTTTTACGGGAAAACCGGAAGAACGCGTCGCAATCATCATC
>JAAYQA010000065.1 GCA_012519495.1 Tissierellia bacterium
GTTTAATCGGGGCCATGTTGATGCATCAACATGAAGATTGGATAGGTGCTACAAGAACTTACATAAAACTTTAGAAAATAGCAAACATTGTACTAGGAACTTTTACACAAGATTTTGGACTTGACTAGTTTCCCTGCATTTCACACTAAATATACATAGATCACACACTTTGCTCCGCGCAAATATAAATATATCTAATGATTTCATAAATTCTTCCGCTAACTGGCGTTAGGGAAAACTGATACAATAATCGGGAAAGGAGTTGATTGTCAATGAACAATCGGAAAGGATTCATGCTTGGCGCAGGCGGACTCATCGGTCTGATCGGCGTATTGCTGGTCAAGTTCGGAAACCCCGGCAATATGGGTTTTTGCATCGTCTGTTTCTGGCGTGACATAGCCGGCGCATTGGGATTGCACAAAGCGCCACCTGTACAGTACTTACGGCCTGAGATTATCGGACTTATTTTAGGTGCCTTTATCCTCTCCCTGGCTACAAAAGAGTTTAAGCCGCGCGGCGGCTCGCAAAGTGTTGTCCGCTTTATCATGGCGGTTTTTATGGCTATCGGCGGCCTTGTGTTTCTTGGTTGCCCGCTTCGCATGCTTTTGCGTTTGGGCAATGGCGACTTGAACGCCGTCGTCGGGCTGGCCGGATTCATCAGCGGTATACTGATTGGTTTGCAGTTTTTGAAGCGCGGCTACACACTCGGGCGCAATCATAAAGAAAGCAAGGCCTCAGGTTTTATTATGCCCGCCTTTGCCATAACCCTCCTGGTGTTCTTACTGCTGCGCCCGGCCTTCATTGCTTTTTCGTCCGAAGGACCCGGTTCCATGACCGCGCCGATTGCGGTCTCGCTCGTGGCGGGTCTACTTGTCGGCGCTTTGCTGCAGCGCACACGCATCTGCTCTGCCGGCGCATTCCGCGATGTTTTTCTGATTAAGGATATGCACTTTCTCTGGGGGATTATCGGCATCCTCGTCGTTACGATACTGGGGAATCTGTTTATCACTGGCAGTTTTCATCTCGGTTTTGAAGGGCAGCCGATCGCACATACAAATCATCTGTTCAACTTCCTCGGCCTCGGTCTGGTCGGTCTGACCGGCGTTTTGCTTGGCGGTTGTCCCATCCGGCAAACCGTACTTTCCGGCGAAGGCGATTCCGATGCCATGATCGTCGTATTAGGTCTGATCGTCGGCACCGCATTTGCCCATAACTTCGGACTTGCGGCCAGTGGCGACGGCGTGCCGGTAAACGGACAGATTGCTACCGTCATCGGCTATATCGTTGTACTGGCTCTGGCAACGCTCATCACCATGCAAGCGAATCGGAAAGGAGCATAAAATGAAAACCATCGACGCACGCGGCTACTCCTGCCCGGAACCGGTTCTAATGACCCGGCGGGGCATAGCAGACGCAGCAGACAGTCTGACCGTATTATGTGATACGGAAGTATCCAAAGAAAATGTGTCCCGCTTCTTAAAAGATGCGGGCTACACCGTAGAAGCAAGAGAGATCGAGGACTATTTTGAAATTCTGGCAGAAAGAAAAGGCTAAACAGCCGCTCACTGTCTTCACCTTTCATACGGTATCCGAAGCCCTGCATTTTGAGCGCATGATGCAAAAAGAAAAAGCCCCGGTCCGTCTGCGGCCGGTGCCCCGCATGATCAGCAGCTCCTGCGGCACCTGTGCCGTCATCAAACGGGAAGAAGAAAACAAAGCCCTCGCAATCATCCAAAAACACGAACTCCCCTATCACGAACTGCATCGGGTAGAAGAATAAGAAGCCGGATCCAACACGGATCCGGCTTGTTTTCATTGTTGTTTTTCTACTACAGTTTTTCGGCGATTGTTTGCAGAAATTCGTCTGTCATTACCCCTTTGGCGTTTGGCAAGGTACTGATGGCGGCCAGGTCTTTTGTCATGATACCCAACTCTACCGTATCCACCACCGCCGCTTCCAACCGATCGGCAAAAGCCTGCAACGCCGGAAGCTGATCCAATTCACCGCGTTTGCGCAGCGCCCCCGTCCAGGCATAGATGGTGGCGATCGGATTGGTCGATGTTTCCTCGCCCTTCTGATAGCGGTAGTAATGCCTTTGCACCGTACCGTGCGCGGCTTCGTATTCGTAAAAGCCCTGCGGCGAAACCAAAACCGAAGTCATCATCGCTAAAGATCCGAATGCAGCCGCCACCAGATCGCTCATGACATCGCCGTCGTAGTTTTTGCACGCCCAGATAAAACCGCCTTCCGAACGCACAACGCGCGCCACGGCATCGTCAATCAGCGTGTAGAAGTATTCGATGCCGGCAGCAGCAAAACGCCTCTTGTATTCCGTCTCATATACTTCCTGAAAGAGATCCATAAAGCGGCGGTCATAGATCTTGGAAATCGTGTCCTTTGTGGAAAACCACAGGTCCTGCCGTGTCGACAAGGCAAAGCGGAAACATGCATGTGCAAAATTAATAATCGATGCATCCAGATTGTGTATGCCCTGGAGGATACCCGGTCCACCGAATGAGGCAATCGGCACCGTTTCTTCCCCGCCGTCGGCATAGCGGATGCGCAGTTCGCCCTCTCCCTTATCCCGCACGCGGATTTCCGCGTTTCGGTACACATCGCCAAAGGCGTGACGCGCTACAGTGATCGGCTTCTTCCAGTTCTTGACATAGGGTTCGATCCCCTTTACGACAATCGGTGCGCGAAACGCCGTACCGTCGAGGATGGCGCGTATGGTTCCGTTCGGACTCTTCCACATCTCCGACAGCCCGTACTCTTCCACCCGGCTCTGATTCGGCGTAATGGTTGCGCATTTTACCCCGACGCCGTATTTTTTTATCGCATGGGCTGCATCCACCGTGATACGGTCTTTTGTTTCTTCCCGTTTTGCAATGCCCAAATCATAATATTCGGTCTGCAAATCAATAAAAGGATCCAGCAAATGCTCTTTGATTTTTTTCCATAAAATACGGGTCATCTCATCGCCGTCGATCTCGACCAACGGCGTTTTCATTGCAATTTTAGTCATCTGTCAGCCTCCTATACTTTTTGTGCCGGCCAACATAATCAGCGATGTTCGCCTCTTCGTTTTACATTTTTCCCGAACTGCTCTTTCGAACGCTGCAGATACCGGTATACGCTGGGTTCGCTGATATTCAGCTTTTCCGCATAAAAAGGTACGGCCCCCTTCAAGTCGAAAGCCCCTTCCCGGTACAGCGCATTAATCATCGTCTGACGCAGCTTGGTCTTGTCGGGTTCGTTCTGATCCACCTGATTCACCACATGCGTATACAGCGACTGCAAAGACACGACGCGGTCCGGATGCACTTCCCCGGCAAAGATCACCGAGTTGATGTCGATCGACTGCAGCCGTTCGCTTTCCGGTCCCAGTCCATGCAACAAGTCGAGCATCTGAATGATCGGCTCCATGTCAAAATTAATCAGAAGCGCGCCGATCGGTTTTTCGTTTTCATCTCGCAGGAGTTTGGTGGAAGACACATAGCGCCTGCCATTGGGGCCGACAGCGTCCCGGCGAAGCAGAAAGTCGGGGTCTTCGTCATCATTCGGTTTTTGTTCAAACAATTGCAGGGTTTCGTCCCGCATCAGCGAACCGACCGCACGACCGGACAAATGTCCGTTTTCAATCGCAATAATCGGGTGCGAAGGATCCGTGAAGTCGGTAAGAAACACTTCGTAGGATTTACCCAGGCTTTTACCTAAAAAGGATACAATCGGAATATAGGATTCCAGTAACGGATGCGTCATTTTTCTTCCTGCCTTTCTGTTATTCTTCCGAAACGATGATCGTACCGATCTCGCCCCGCAAACCTTCACGCAATTTATCCACCGAGGTGATCAGCGTGCTGCGTCCCGGTGCCGACGCGGCAAAACGAATGGCTGCCGTCATTTTCGGCAACATGGAACCTTCCGCAAATTCCCCGTCTTCCATATATTTGCGTGCCTCTTTCACCGTCATATGCGTAATTTTTTCCGGTTCCCCCCGTAAAAATCCCCGATACACATAGTCGACACCGGTCAGGATAATGAGCCGCTCGCATTGCGCCGATTCGGCCAAAAGCGCCGATACAAAATCCTTGTCAATCACGGCGTTCACCGAAACGATCCGGCCCTCTTCCTCCCATACCGGGATACCGCCTCCGCCGCCGGCAATAACAACCACATCCTGCCGGGCAAGCAATCGGATACTCTCCATCTCGAGTATTTCAACGGGCTCCGGCGATGCAACGACCTCGCGCCATCCGCGCCCGGCGTCTTCCTTCATATTTTTACCCTGCTTTTGTAAAAGAGCCGCTTCTTCTTCCGTATAAAAAGGCCCTACGGGTTTGGTCGGCCGCAAAAAGCGCGGGTCGTCGGGATTGACCCGTACACGGGTCACAACCGTACTGACGGCATGCGGCAAACCTCTGCGGTGAAACGCCGTTTCCAGCGCATTTTGCAGCTGATACCCCATATAGCTCTGTGTCATGGCAACCGAATCCGCCAGTTCAATAGCCTCCAGCCCGTTGATATGTTTTTTTGTGCCGAACGCATTTTGCAGCGCGCCCACCTGCGGACCGTTGCCGTGACAGAGCAAAGGACGATAGCCCTCTTCTGTCAGATCAACAATCGACTCGGCCAGTTGATCGGCCATTTCCCGCAGTGTTTGTGTTTTTGTTCCCAGCGCATTGCCGCCCAAAGAGATTACGATATTCTGTTGCATGCCTCACCTCAGATAATCTTTTATTATGAACCTACGCATATTCTACCCTTCCGCTACGCCTTCGTCAATAGATTTTCGCTATGAATAAGAAATATTTCTTACAATATCCGAACGAAATTGCCTGCTTCCGGTTCCTTTTTTCTGCCGGACTGCCCACAAATATCCGTGTCAACAAAACGCCGATAGGGTACAATATGACTATGAATACACACATGGATAAACGGGCTGCCAAACCGGCCCCCTACTATCAAAAATTCACCGAAACGCTTCGGCACAATATAGAAAAGGTCATCCGCGGCAAAGATGAACTGGTAGAATTTCTCGTCATCGCTTTAATTGCAGGTGGCCATGTTCTGATAGAAGACGTCCCCGGCGTCGGAAAAACAACGTTGGTGTCCGCCCTGGCAAAGTCTCTGGCCATGGACTATTCGCGGATTCAGTTTACACCGGATCTCATGCCTTCGGATATTACGGGCTTTAAACTGTACGATCCCAAGAAACAGGAATTCGTTTTTCACCAGGGTCTTGTTATGAGCCATATCGTACTGGCTGACGAAATCAATCGGAGTGCACCGCGCACGCAGTCCAGCCTGCTGGAAGTCATGCAGGAGTATCAGGTCACGGTCGACGGGATCAGCTATCCGGTACCGGAACCCTTTATGGTCCTGGCTACGCAAAATCCGATTGAATTTGCCGGCACGTATCCCCTGCCGGAAGCACAGCTGGACCGTTTTATGCTAAAGGTCGACATGGGTTATCCGACCCGGGAAGAAGAGGTCGAGATCCTCGATCAGGATACACGGGAGCTATTGGCTAAAGGGATTACCCCGGTTGCCGGCATCAACGACATCCTTTGGCTGCGGGAGCGTCTTTCAGAAGCCTATGTCAGTTTTCCCGTCAAGCAGTATATTGTCGACTTGTGCCGGAAAACCCGCGAACACCCCCGCTTTGCCGTAGGCGCCTCGCCGCGCGCTGCACAGATGCTTTTGCGTGCCGCGTCGGTCCGCGCTTTGTTGCGCGGCCGCGACTATGTAGTGCCGGACGATATTATCGCGCTCTCCGGGCCCGTACTGGCCCATCGCCTGCGCCTCAATCAGGAAACCCTGTATCAGGGAACCGATATCCACACGATCTTACAGGAAATCCTGCAGGAACTGCCGGTGCCGAAAGCATGAAAATCCGCACAGGTTTCTATGTATGGGCGCTGATGCTTGTGGCATTGTTTGTATTGCAGCACACAAGACTCCGCGCTTTTCCCCATATCCTGCTGCTCTTCTGGCTTCTTCTCCCGCTTGCCTCACTTGCCAATGTCCTGCTGGCCCGAAAAAATGCGCTCGTATCCATGAAAAGCACCCACGCATACGAGAGAGAGCAGCCGTTTCCGATCCGGCTGCAGGTAAAAAACCGGGGCGCATTCACCGTTTTGCGCCTGTGGCTGCACACGCCCGGCAAGGGAGAACCCTTACTGGTTTCTCCCAAAGAAGAAACCGCTTTCACCCTGTATACAGAAGCCACGCATATCGGCGCGTATCCTCTTCCCGACAGAAATGTCTATATCGACGAGCCTTTCGGGTTATTTCGCCTGCCGGTCAACATACAGCCGGACCGAGTCTGGATTCTTCCCGGTGAGATAGATACCACCACAACCGCAAAAGAAGGACAAAGCGGACAATCCCCCCGTACAACGCCCTTTCAAAACGGACAGGGCGAAACGGCTTTTGTCGAACCCCTACCCTACGGCAAACCAATGCGGCATATTCACTGGAAGATGAGTGCCCGCATGCAGGAATGGATGACCAAACACATGGACGAAGAAGCCGATCCGACACGTCTTTTTATCCTGCTACCTCCCCCCGGTGACACAGAAGAAAACCGCAATGCAAAAGACGATCTGTATGATACTGCCTATACCCGGGCCAAACTGGCCTTGCAAAGGAAACAACCGGTGCGCCTGTTTGCCAAAGAACCGCTGAATCGGCTGTATGCCATGCCGGAACAGAGCCGGTCCTTACGCCTTGCGCTGTCCATGCATGCCGCAGAAGAACCGCAGCCCTTGCAGGCTTTGCGCCAGATCGACGAAAAGACCCAATCTGTCTTGGTGTTCGCCCACAGGATCGACAATGCCACAGAAAACGAACTGCTGTCTTTGCGCGGCCGCGTACATAAACTGGAGGTTCTTTTATTTACAGACGCAGGAGAAGACCGTTTGAACCGTTTGCGGGATGCGCAAATCACCATTACAAAGGTCGGTGATCCGCAATGATTAAGAGCAACTACAAAGTCCATGAACTCCTCTATGGATTTGCTGCCGTTGTTTATGCGATGGTCCTGGCCCGCTTTACCTGGAATCTCATGGGAACGGCGCATCCGCCGATCCTGCGAAATATCGTTTTTTACCTGATCGGTATGGGCCTGTTACTCCTTTTGTCGCGTTTTAAGCGTATTGCGGCCGGCCTGATTGTCGTCCTATTACTCGCTTTCTGGCTGACCCGACCAAACGGCACCCCGGGTAAAGAACTCTCCATTCTATGGCGCATTGCCCGGGAAGTCTATCAATCCTACGAATGGGGACTCATGCTGAATGTGTACAAAGGGGCCATGCCCCTCTCGTTTTGGTGGGTACTGGCCACCACAGCCCTACTTCTATCCTTTGTGCTGGTCTATCTGCTTCCCTTTCCTCCGGTATCGCTCTTGTTGCTCGTCGCTCCGCTGTTTTTTATTCCCGATCTCAAACAGCATCCGCATTGGCTTTTCTGGTTATTCGCCGGACTGTCTGCCATTACCGTTTCCCTGTATCGGCCTTACGCAAAACACAAGCCCGGCTGGCCGCATCCGGCTGTCGTAACCGGTCTGATTGTGGCGGTATTTCTTTTGCAACATCAGATTGCCCCGGAGCAGATGTTCAGCGAGTCCTTTTCCCGAACCATCAACCGCTATTACGAGACGCAAACCGGGCAGGTACACGGCAGTTTTTCGCTGGAATTAACCGGCTATATACCGGATACCGGTATTCTCGGCGGCCCGGTCACACTGACCGACCGCCCTATTCTGGATGTAAGCGGGCTTTTCTATCCCTATTATCTGCGGGGCAGTGTGTACGAAGAATTCCGGGGCGATCGCTGGCTGCTGGCAGATCTAAACAACAATCAGGTGATCGGAAACAGCCGAGCGGAAGACTACGCCCCCTATGCGGACCCGACAAGGCAAATCACCCGGGAACATTTGCAATTACTGCAGGCTAATGGGGTGACTCATGACTATATACTGGGGCAGCGCCCGCGGGTGGAAAACCTGCAAACCGTCTTTTCGCCCGGCTATATTTACGACATCCGCACACCGGTCGTCGCGGAGGGCCCCGAAGAGGAAAAGGTGTACCGTTTCACACCGGAAGGAATGTTCTTTGCGGAAGAAGCCATCGTCGAAGGCGTGCATATGTATGCAACCGTATTCAATATGCGAGCACTGAACGGACTATACCCCGCCTCTATGGGGCTGCAACCCGTCTGGACGGAACCAAAGTATACCTATCGCGACATTGTACGGGAAAAAGACCCGGATTTATATACCTTGGTGTATGAACAGCTGGCTTCCGTACGCGAAACCAATGATCTGTCGCTATTTGATGAAAATCTGCAGTTGATAAAGAACCATTTTCAAATGTACTACCCCTACACGCTCACACCGAATCCCGTTCCCGCCGATTCCGACCTGCTTTCGTATTTTCTGGAAACCAAGGAAGGGTATTGTGTCTATTACGCAAGCCTGACCACCGTTCTTCTGCAGGATATCGGCGTATCCGCCCGCTATGCGGAAGGCTTTGTCGCGCACGAATCGCAGGAAGAAGAAATCATCACCATCACCGGCCGCGCCGGACATGCCTGGACAGAAATCGCCTATGAAGATGCGGGATGGATTATGTATGACACGACACCCACAGCTCAGCTTGACCATCTGGCAAGTATCTACAGCGAACCGCCGGAGGAAAGCACAGACATACCGCCCGAAGAGATCGACCCCGACCGGACGAGAGAAGACACGGAAGAAAGGCCTGCTACTGAAACGGCTGAAACAACAGAAAACAAAAAGGAAGAACCGTACCCTTTGCGCATCTTTATCACCGAACACAGGCGGAAACTCCTGGTTTTGGCAGCCGTTTTCTCATGGTTGTTCTGGCGAAGACATGTGTATCATGCGCGGCATAACAGAGAATGGCTGCGTGCGCATTACTCCCACCGCCCTGAAGTGCTTGTGGAACGCGTGTGGAAAGACTTGCAGGCGCTCGGCAAATTGGAAAACACTCCCACAGGAACCGGTACCGTGCGCGACACCATCCTGCTTCTCGCCAAAACCTACTCGGTACGGGAAACAGAACGGGTTTCCGCTGCAATCAGTTTGGTGGAAAGCACACTCTATGGCGAAAGAAAACCCGCCTATGAAAAAGTCGAACCGCTCCTGCACTTCCACAACACCATCGAAAACCGCATCCGCACCTATATGCATCCCGTTGCCTGGTATCTGAAGCGCTGGCTCTGGAGCAGGAGCAATCCTTTATAATCCTGCGCTCGATTTTTCGCCCCTTATAACAAGACGCCTCGTTTGTAACGAGGCGTTTTTTGTTGTTGACAGAGATGCGGATATGGCGTATGATGCTCTTATCATATGAACATTTACTCATGTATTCAGATAAAGGAGATCTTATGACCTGCGAATCAACCATTATCCATCAGGATATCATCGACAAAGTAGAAAACCGGATGCCGACAGGCGCCGTTACCGAACGGGCGGCCGGCATATTCAAACAATTGGGTGACCCCACCCGCCTGCGCATACTTGTTTCCCTCGCGGAACATGAGATGTGCGTTTGCGATATCTCCGCCCTTTTGCAAATGAGTCAGTCGGCCATATCGCATCAGTTAAAAAGCCTTCGTCTGTCCAATTTGGTCATAAGCCGAAAAGAAGGCAAAGCCGTGTACTACTCCCTGGCCGACGAGCACGTCATCCGGCTTTTAGAACAGGGCATGCTGCACGCCGAACATTGTTAGGTACACAAAATGAAAGAATATATTCTGCAGGGTCTTGGCTGTGCGCAATGCGCCGCAAAAATGGAAGACGGGATCAATCGCCTGGCTACGGTTGAAAAAGCCGAGATCAACTTCATCAACCGTAAACTGCAGGTGCAGGCCGCTGCCTATACCCCGGAACTGCTGGCATCCATCGAATCCATTGTTCAAAGCATCGAACCCGGCGTTGTGGTGATTGAAGAAGCAAAACACGAAAGCGACCACACGCAGGCGGACCGATCGATGCTTCTTCGCCTTGGCATCGGATGCGTTTTGTTTGCAGCGGGCTTTTTCATTACGGCTCCCCTGCCCCGTCTGCTTTGTTTTTTCAGCGCTTATCTGATCGCCGGCTATCGCGTACTCATTCATGCCGTACAGGGCGTCCTGCGCGGACAGCCGTTTAATGAGAACTTTCTTATGGGAATTGCAACAATCGGTGCTTTTGCCATCGGTGAATATCCGGAAGGGACTGCGGTCATGCTGTTTTATCTTGTCGGAGAGGTATTTCAGGATATGGCGGTCGACCGCTCGCGCCGCTCGATCCGGGCACTCATGGATACGCGCCCCGATACGGCCATTGTGATCCGTAACGGAGAGGCGCAAACAGTACCTTCCGAAGAGGTAAAGACAGGAGAAATTCTCCGGATCCGGCCGGGCGACCGCGTCCCCATGGACGGCATTGTACGGTCCGGAGAAGCTATGCTGGATACCTCAGCCCTTACCGGGGAATCCGTTCCGCGCCGCGTAAGAGCCGGCGATGAGGTCCTGTCCGGATCCATCGACAAAGACGGCGTCCTCGAATTGATTGTCACCCGAACCTTCGGCGAATCCACGATGGCCAAAATCCTTGCATTGGTGGAAAATGCCGCAGCAAAAAAAGCGCCTACCGAACAATTCATCACCAAGTTCGCGCGCATCTACACGCCGGCCGTGGTGATGGCCGCGCTCTTACTGGCCGTCCTGCCGCCTTTGTTCCTACCCGGCGCCCTGTTTTCCGACTGGCTCTACCGCGCCCTGATCTTTCTGGTTGTTTCCTGCCCGTGTGCTCTCGTTGTGTCCATACCGCTCGGTTTTTTCGGCGGAATCGGACGCGCATCCAAGCAAGGCATACTCATTAAAGGCGGAAACTATCTGGAAGCCCTGAACCAGGCGGATACCGTGATCTTTGATAAAACCGGCACCCTCACAAAAGGTGAATTTGCCGTACAGTCCGTCCTGCCTGCCATGGGAACCGAAGAAGAACTCCTGGCATGGGCTGCTCTCGCAGAATCCCATTCCACCCATCCCATCGCCGCATCCATTCGAAAAGCAAGCGGCCATACCGACAAAAAGCGCATACACCAGGTGGAAGAAATAGCAGGCCAAGGCGTAAAGGCGCAGATAGACAATCATCTCGTACTGGTCGGAAACAAGCGCTTGCTGGAGCAGCACGGCGTGTCCTTTCCCGGCGTCCGGGAAGCCGGTACCATCGTGTATGTCGCAAAAGACGGCCGGTTTATGGGAAGTATCATTATCAGCGACGCTCTGAAAGCCGATGCAAAAGAAGCCGTTTCCGCCTTGCATAAAGCAGGCATACAACACACGGCCCTGCTCACTGGCGACCGGGAAGAAGTTGCGGCCGCTATAGCCAAAGAACTGGGAGTACACGCCTACCGGGCAGAACTCTTACCGGCACAAAAAGTAAAAGCGCTCGAACAGCTGGAAACTCCCCGACCCAAAAATGGCAAAACCGTCTTTGTCGGCGACGGAATCAACGACGCACCGGTACTGGCCCGGGCCGACATCGGCATCGCCATGGGTGGCGTCGGTTCCGATGCGGCCATCGAAGCCGCCGATATCGTCCTCATGACTGACGAACCGTCCAAAGTCGCCACAGCCCTTCGTATCGCCAAAGAAACCCGCCGGATCGTCATACAAAATATCGTCTTCTCCTTAGGGATTAAAGCCCTCGTCCTGATCCTCTCCGTCTTAGGCATTGCCACCATGTGGGGTGCGGTATTCGCTGATGTAGGCGTTACCGTCATCGCCGTCATCAACTCCATGCGCCTATTGCGGTAATACGACTTCATTCTACAAAAAGAGCTCCGGCTGTGCCGAAGCTCTTTTTTCTGTAAAGAAATATTGGTTCTCTACAAAGAGTTTGTTTAATGATTCTTTTACAGGAAATACGGGTCATCCATGGGATCAATCAGCGACTTGGGATCGTAGTCGGTTTTGATCTCTTCCCACTCAACCTTGGACATATCCTTGCTGGGTACGTTCAGGTCGGGATGCTTGTTATTGGCCTCTTTATTGGCTTCGCGGCTGGTGCGCTCGGGGAGATTCAGATCCACATCGTCGATATTGATCTCCATCGCCTTGGCCACGCCTTTGCCGTATTCCGGATCGGCCTGATAGCAGCTGTTGATATAGCGGTGCTTGATCTGCAGGGTGGAGTCGCCCATATTGCGGGCGGTGTTCTCGCAAAGGACCTGCTGCTGCTCCGGCGTCATGGCACGGTAGAGCTTTCCGGGTGCGGTGTAGTAGTCGTGATCGTCTTCCCGGAAGTCGTAGCGGTATACATCGCCGCCTTCTTCCACCGGATTGATCCGTTCCGGATGCTCTTCCCAATTGCCGTAGGAATTAGGTTCATAATGGTTTTCTGAACCCAGATTGCCGTCAACGCGCATTTGGCCGTCGCGGTGGAAAGTGTGCAGATCTTTGACGCCCTTCGGGCTGTTGACAGGAATCTGATGATGATTCACGCCCAGGCGGTAGCGCTGTGCGTCAGGATACGCGAACAGGCGTCCCTGCAGCATGCGGTCCGGTGAGAAGCTGATACCCGGTACGACATTCGACGGTGCAAACGCCGCCTGCTCCACATCGGCAAAATAGTTGTCAGGATTGCGGTTCAGTTCAAACTCCCCGACCTCTATCGGCGGAAACTCATCTTTGTACCAAACCTTGGTCAGATCGAAAGGATTGTAGGGCATATTCTTTGCCTGTTCTTCCGTCATGACCTGTATATACATCTTCCATTTCGGGAACTCGCCCTTTTCAATCGCATTGTACAAGTCGCGCTGATGGCTTTCCCGGTCGACGGCGTTTACTTTTTCCGCTTCCTGGTCCGTAAGGTTCAGAATGCCCTGCTGGGAACGGAAATAGAACTTGACCCAGACACGTTCGCCTTCTTCATTGATCATGGAATACGCATGTGAAGAAGAGCCGTGCATATAGCGATACGAGGAAGGAATACCCCGGTCGGACATGATGATGGTCGTCTGCAGAAGCGACTCCGGCAATGAGGTCCAGAAGTCCCAGTTGGTATTGGGGCTGCGCATATTGGTGCGCGGGTCTCTCTTGATCGCGTGATTCAGGTCGATAAACTTAATGGGATCGCGGAAAAAGAACACCGGCGTATTGTTTCCTACCATGTCCCAGTTGCCGTCTTCGGTGTAGAATTTCAGGGCAAATCCGCGGATGTCACGCTCGGCGTCAGCGGCCCCGCGTTCGCCCGCAACCGTGGAAAACCGTGCAAACATCTCCGTCTTCTTCCCGACTTCGCTGAAGATTTTCGCTTTTGTGTACTTGGTAATGTCGTGGGTTACCGTAAAGGTTCCGTGCGCCCCGGATCCTTTTGCGTGCATGCGCCGCTCAGGTATGACTTCCCGGTTAAACTGCGCATTCTTTTCAATCATCCATATGTCCTGAATGACCGTCGGCCCGCGCTTACCGGCCGTCATTGTGTCCTGATTGTTGTCAACCGGTGCACCGGCTGCCGTGTGTATAACGGGATTCTTTCCGCTTTTGTCGTTCTTGCTGGGTTCCAGTTCGCCCAGCTTATTCTTATCCATCGGATTCATATGCTTATCTTCTTTCATTGTAGCCTCCTTTATCATGTTGTATAAATCAATATACCCCATTTTCCTACAATCTTGTCAGCGTTTACGAATCCAACTGTTTCCGTTTATACGTTGCATAGCTGCGCATGCAAAGATACGATAGGGTCAGACCGAGCAAATGACCGAATAAGACATCCGTCGGATAGTGTACTCCCAAAAACAGGCGGGACAAGCCGGGCAGAAAGCCATAGATAAACAAAGCCTGCCAGGCGATCGCCAAATAGGAGCGTCTGTATTGCAGCAGATACCCCACCACCGGATACCAGGACAAAGCCACCATGGCATGCCCGCTCGGATAAGAAAAACCGCCCTGTTCAATCAGCGCAAAACCCACCGGCCGGGTGCGTACAAATGCGGCCTTCAACGCTTCATTCAGCCCCCACCCGACCAATACCGCCGCCAGCAGGCATATCAGCTCGGGGTATTTCTTCTGCCGCGCCAGGATAACGATGAGCACGGCATTTACCACCACATAAAAGAGCGGATCCCCGGTTATTGTGATCCAATGCATGAGGCGGTTCAGTAGCGGCAGATCCATCTCATGCAGCCGGCCCAATAGGAGATAGTCGATCGCTAAGCCGCCATCGCCCCGTATATACAGACCGAAAAGCAGTGCAAGCAGCCAAATAAGACCGATTGCACCGAATATCTTCCGGTCGGTTTCCTTACGATGCATGATTGGCAAAACGATTGGCCAGACGGATCGCCCACAGCATGCTTTCTTCCCTTGCAATGCCCTTGCCGGCAATATCAAACGCCGTACCATGGTCCACAGAAGTCCGTATGATCGGAAGGCCCAGCGTCACATTCACACCGCTGTCAAAAGCCAGCAGCTTCATCGGGATATGCCCCTGGTCGTGATACATAGCCACCACCAGATCATATTGCTTCTGCGTCGCTTTCAGAAAAACCGTGTCGGGCGGCACGGGGCCTTCGCAGTCAATCCCTTCCGCTATGGCCTGTTCCACCGCAGGTCGGATCTCATCACGGTCTTCGGTGCCGAACAGGCCCGCTTCCCCACTGTGCGGATTCAATCCGGCGGCCGCAATTTTCGGATGGGACACGCCCAGCTTTTTCATTGCCTGATGTCCCAGGCGGATGCAATCCAGCACGCGTTCTATTTTTACCCGGTCACAGGCATTGCGCAAAGACGTATGGGTAGACACATGCACCACACTCATCAATTCCGACCACAGCATCATCGTATAGCTTTTTGTACCGGTCAGCGTTGCAAAAATCTCCGTATGGCCGTCGTAATGATGCCCGCCCTTGTGGAGCGCTTCTTTGTTCAGCGGCGCTGTAACCACAGGGCCTGTCCGGCCTTCCATAGCCAGCCCGATCGCCCGCTCCAGATAACGGTAGGCCGCATCGCCCGCTATTTCCGATACTTTTCCGATTGCAATGGTCTGATAATCCAGAGGCAGTACATCCAATATATTGATGGCGCCCGGCTGAAAATCCTCCGGCTGTTCGATCACATGCAACGGGATCTCCGCCTGCAGCGTCTGATGCGCATGGCGAAGAATCCCTTCGCTGCCGGCAATGATGGTTTCATTGCGCAGTTTTTCTTCGGAAAGCAGCGCTTTCAACGATATCTCCGGTCCGACTCCGGCCGGGTCGCCCATTGTGATAACGGCTCGTTTCAACTATACTTCCTCCTTCAGCTTTTCCATACAATATAACAGATCCTCCGGCTGCCCGAATGCCCCGGCTTTTGTGATCATGGGAAGTCCTTCATACACCCCGCCCGATAAAGTAGATAATACAATGGCCGTCAGTACCTCGCGCCGGATCGTGCAGCCGGATCCTTCCAAGGCGCGGATTACGGCAATGGCCGTATCGCCACCGGTAAGAAACAGACCGGCGACCGTTACCCTTTCCAGCACCGCCTTTGTCAGTGCCGCAAGATAAGACTGCACGCGTTTGGCCGCCTCGTGCCGGCTCAGCGCAAATTCGCTTTCAGCCAGCCGGACCGTTTCTTCATAATCGGCGCGGCTTTTTGTCGCCGTCACAATGACATCTTCACCCTGTGATAAAACCTTACATACCTTTTGCAGCGTGTCCGGGCGGAGTTCTCCTTGCAGAATCTCTTCAGCCGGGATCTGCATAAGTCCCACGCCATTGTCCACCGCAAAAGCCATTTGGTTCAGCGACACCTCACTGATCGAACCCACCACGGCAAGCACGGGTTTTGTCCGGTACAGCGTGTCAAAAATGGCATTGGCCAGTCCCGACGAACCGACCCACAATACATCCGGCGCATCTTTTGCCAAAGCGGCTATCTGCATCAGATCCGATGTGCGTTCGGCGTCAAAGGTATGCACATCGGCGCCCTCCAAGGAGATTTCTCCCTTGCGGATCTCCTCCATGCGATGGTGGCATACCGTTCCCAAAGGCGTAATCAGTTCGGTCAGTACATCGGTTTGTATCGGTTTTTCGGGGTCGCGGGCAAATTCCGTCTCCATCAGGCGCTGCTCGTTCAGATAATGCACATTGTCCCGGGTCAGTCGTCCGATCTTCGGAAAAGCCGGACAGAAAACAACGGTTTTCAAGCCCGTCAGTGCACGCAATTCGCGTACTTCCTCCACAATATTGCCCCGCAAAGTGGAATCGACCTTTTTATACACCAAATCATAGGCTCCGTTGGAAAACACCGGACCGGCTTTTTCACGCAGCAATGCGGCGGCTTTTTCACCCGGCATATTGCGGGACTCCGTGTCCAGCACAAGAGACGATGCAAATCCTTTCTCTTCCTCCGGAAAAAGCACGACCCGCACATCGATCCCGTGCTTTCGCATCTGTACACCGCTGTCATTGGCGCCGGTAAAATCGTCCGCCACCACCAGATATCGTTTCATACTACACTCCTACTGTTTTACGATCACGGCAACCCCGTCCGGGATCACCGTTACACTTGCGTCCTCTCCCATCATTTTGTCAGCCATTTGCATGGCTTCATCCAGATTCTTCGCAGGAATCATATGCAGATCCTTCACAATACGGTCTTCCACACCGGAGATATAAATAACCCGCGCCCGCAAAAGAACCCGTGCAAAAATCTGTGACTGCCACTGATCCGCAATGGTCTCTTCTTTCGGTGTCGCCAAAAACGCATCCATCATTCTCTGTTCGTCTTTTTCTTCGGCAAAGGAACGGTAAAAGCCGTCGCCTCCGATCCCGTCTGAGGATTCCGAGGCAACAATAATCACGCCGCCTTCTTTCACACAGGCCTCCGCCGCCGTCATCGACTTCACCGCCTGATAAATATTCTGATCCAGCGGATAACCGCCATTGGATGTCAGAACAATATCGGCTTCGGTTTTGGGGACACCGGCCAGTTCCTTCAGCCATTCGGTACCGGCTTCATGCGCCTCTTCCAGGTCACCGGCTACGGCATGCACAATTTCCTTGGCCGCATTGATCACCACATTCACGATAAATACCAAAGAAAGCTGCCGAGCTGCATAGATCATATCCTTGTGAATCGGATTGTTTTCCAGAATACCGGTTCTTGCATAGGCGCTGTCGATAAACTCGGCATTGTGATTGTACATGACGGTTTTACGCGAGCAGCAGCCCGGGAACACGCTCTTTCTTCCCCCGGAATAGCCGGCAAAAAAGTGCGGCTCAATAAACCCTTCCGCGACCAAAAGATCCGCATCGGCTGCTATTTTGTTGACGATTATATCGCCGCCGGAAGGCAGTGTTCCGCGGTGGCTTAAGAGTTCCGTATCGTCGCAGTCGTGCACATAAATATGCTCGGAATCCACAATTGCATCGCCGAACTTTGCGCGCAATTCCTCATCGGTTGTTCCGCGGTGGCAGCCCGTTGCAATCAAAAGCGTGATCTTTGCGTCGGGATTGCCCTTGCGGATCCGCTCCAGCATGGCGGGTATGAGTATTTTGCTCGGCACCGGCCGCGTATGGTCACTGCAGAGTATGACGACATTCTCTTTGCCCGCAGCCAGTTCTTCCAGCTTTTTCGTTCCTATCGGATGATCCAGTGCATCCTGCACCAGTTCCTCCTGCGATTTCTCCCGCTGCAGCTCTTCCAATTTGGATACCAGAATCCCCTGTATCCGCTCGTCTTTTATCTGTGTGACCTGATGGGTTTTCCCATAAGGTAAACGTACTTCTGTCATATTGCCTCCTTTAGACATCCACCTGTCCCGTGTTCATACGCCCGCCGCCACTTCTGGCATTCAGGAAATTAACCAGCATCGGGCAGGCAATAGCGGTAACGATAATGGCCGCGGCAATCTGCGCGGTCGCCGAAGCGGAAACGGCTTCGGTAATTGCGCCTACGCCCAAAAGCGCGGCCGGTGTGCCGACGGAATTCCCTGCAGAGGTTCCGATCGCGGCCCCTACCGCCGGGTTCTTGGCGCGCAGCAGCTTCATGGCATAATAACCGCCGAATCCGGTTGTAATCGTACACAGTAAACCCAGTAAGATCCCCGGCAGACCCGCTACCAAAAGCTGTCTGAAATCCAGGGCTGCTCCCAGCGGAAACGCAAAAAACGGAATCAGAAGGGAAGTCCCCGGCGCTAAAAAATCACGCAGTTCTTCATCCAGATTTCCCAGGATAAAGCCGAGCAGAATCGGGACGACCGTTGCAACCAGGGCAATAAAGGGGATTTCTGCAATCCCAGTGGCACCCAGAGCAATCATGGTAAAGAACGGACCGTCATTCAAGGACAAAACCGAAACTGCGCCCACATCGGTGGAATCGCCGTACTGGCCCGCCAAAGCGGAATACAGACCGCCGTTGGAATTGGTGATCGCCGCGATCAGGGCAACCGGGGGTAATCGTAAAGAAACCGGCCGGACCGAACACCATATTCACCAAGAGGCCGATCCCCGCTCCGATGATAAACTTTACAAAGGTCAAAACGACCCCTTTCAGCAAGGGCTGCCCTGCCTATTTGACATTAATCTGTGATCCGTTGCAAAACAGAAACACACCCAGGATCGCGCTCGATCCGGTTTTGAACATGGCTTCGGTAAATCCGCCGATCTGTATTGCCTGCGGAAAGAGCGTATTGACCAAGGCGCCCAAAAGCAGGGGTACGATCATGAGTCCGCCGGGGACTCTGCGTACGGTTTTCAGTATAGGCATGGGTGTTTCCTCACTTTCTTTCACTTAATGTATTCTTTATTGCAAACAAGCGCGCAAGGTTTTCCGTGGTAAACGCAAGATTCTCCTCACCCCGGCGCAATGCATCCTCTAACGACGTAGCCCCCTGTACAA
>JAAYQA010000066.1 GCA_012519495.1 Tissierellia bacterium
GCACTTGTCTCATTCCTTTCTGTTATTGGTCGTGCTTTAATTGTAAAGGTTTTTGAGACAGGTGTATTCTTTTTCAAAAGAAAAATGCTGAGGTGGTTACCCACCCCAACATTTAGTGTAGAGCCAAACTAAACACATAAGTTTTGCTTATGAGCTAAGTTTGAAAAAATTTTTGAATGTAGTATACTAATGGCGGGAAATGTTCGCATAAGGAGACGATTATGGCAAGATTGATTATTCCGGATCAGTATCGGTCCAGCTTGGATATTGTGGCCACGCAAAAGGCCATCAAAGGCATTAAAGACGTGTTTCAGACAAATCTCGCGCAGGCATTGAATCTAAAACGGGTATCTGCGCCGTTGTTTGTCACGCACAATAGCGGGCTGAATGATAATCTGAACGGGATTGAGCATCCCGTTTCTTTTGCTATGCATTCCCATACGGAATTGGGCACGGTGGAAATTGTGCAGTCCCTGGCAAAATGGAAGCGACTCGCGCTGCACCGGTACAATTTTGCGCCGGGCGTCGGCCTGTACACCGACATGAACGCCATCCGGCCGTATGAAGACACCGACAATACGCATTCGATTTATGTGGACCAGTGGGACTGGGAACTCGTAATGCGCAGAGATGAAAGAAATGAAGCCTTTTTGCAACAGGTCGTAAAAAAGATTTACGATGTCTTTTTGCGTACCGAGGAATTTATGCAATATAACTATCCCGAACGCTATCAGTCGCTTTTACCGGAGGAGATCTTCTTTGTAACAACACAGGAACTGGAAGACACCTGGCCGGAATTGTTGCCCGCGGATCGGGAAAAAAGAATTACCAGAGAAAAAAGAGCCGTTTTTATTTCGCAGATCGGACACGCCTTAAACAGCGGATTTCCGCATGACGGACGCGCCCCCGACTACGATGACTGGAGCTTGAACGGCGATATTATTTTATGGCATCCCGTATTGGACCGGGAAATTGAACTGAGCTCCATGGGAATCCGTGTAGATGCACAGGCCTTGTTACGGCAGCTGGAGATCCGCAATGCGACCGACCGGCTGGCCCTTCCTTTCCATCAAATGCTGGCAGAAGATGCCCTCCCGCAAACGATCGGCGGCGGGATCGGACAGTCGAGAATGTGCATGTTCTTTATGCAAAAGGCACATATCGGCGAAGTCCAGGCAAGCGTGTGGCCGGAAGCGATGATGCAGGCTTGCACCGAACACGGGATCCATTTGCTCTAAATTAGAAAGAGGATACAATGATCGCAAGAACTTCGCAATATATCAACGGTTTGCAGTTGAAAAACCGGATCGTACTCCCTCCGATGGCATCGGGCAAAGCGCACAACGGAGAAGTAACCGAAGAACTGATCCAACATTATAAAAAATATACAGACTCCGGCGTAGGCCTGATCATTATCGAACACAGCTATATCAACAAGGAAGGCAGAGCATCGGAACATATGCTGAACGCCTGCCCGGACAATCGAGAAAACCTGCGTAAGCTTTCAGAGGCATTGAACAAAGAAGACGTTCCCGTTTTCATGCAGCTGAACCATGCCGGTGCGATGACCAATCCGGAGCTGACAGGCGGCCGTGTGCTGTCGCCGTCGGGTGTTGCAGCAAAAAGGGACGGCGCGGAGCAAAACCCCGCCGTCATGACAAAAGAAGACATACAGGAACTGATACAGGATTATGTAGAGGCAGCTCTTTGTGTAAAAGAAGCGGGATTCGACGGGATCGAACTGCATTCGGCGCACGGGTATCTGCTCAATCAGTTTTATTCGCCTTTAACCAATCAGCGCACCGATGAATACGGCGGGGATCTGACAAACCGCCTGCGCATCCATGTGGAGATGATCCGTGCGGTGCGTAAAGCCGTGGGAGAGGACTATCCCCTGATGGTGCGCCTGGGCGGCTGTGACTATACAGAAGGCGGCTCTACGATTGAAGATGCAGTGAAAGCCGCACAGATACTGGAGCAGGAAGGCGTGCATGCCATCGACCTTTCCGGCGGAATGGTCGGATGGAAAAACCCGGGAACCAACTTCCCGTTCGGCTATTTCCAGGATATGAGCTGGCAGGTGCGCGAAGCCGTCGGCATTCCGGTCATGCTGACCGGGGGCATTACGACATTGGCCCAGGCGGAAACTCTGCTTGCCGAACGCTATTGCGACCTGATCGGAGTGGGAAGGGCGCTTTTGGAAAATGCGGACTGGATGAAAGAGCAGCCGCAATACAACGCCGCATAAAAAGACAAAGAGAGGGGCAGTGCCGTGGACACCTTTGTGCAGGATCGTTTGAAGCGTTTATCGGAAAACTATACCGTCATTCATCAGGCGTATCGGCTGCAGGTGCTGACACAAAAACGCCTAAGCGCGTTTTACTTTGCACAAAAGGATTTGCCCGTACCGATTGACAAAATACGGCAAGCAGAGGCAGAGATCAAAAAAACCGAGGGCGTGTTATCTCCCATGCGGGGTTTGGCCTTTCTTCCTTTGGCTGCCACTTTGGCGATGGAAGACAATGCTTTGCTCTTGCCCCGGACAAAAACCCTGTATCAGGAGCTGCGGACGCATTTTATGCGTTCCGACTATCTTCTTCTGGCTGCTTTGGAGCTGGCAAAGCAGGCCGATACAAAAAACATGGACGAAACGATCGAGCGGATGCAGACTTTGTACCGGACGCTTCGCGGCGGCCGTTTGCTGCGCGTGGGCGCCGATGATATCATCCTGATTGCCCGTTTGGCGCTGATGGATGAGCCGACCGACACCTTGATCAAGCAGGTTAATCTTTGCTACGATGCATTACGTACCGCACTGCCCGGCGGAGGCACCCTGATCGGGGTTGCGCAGTATCTTGTGATGTGCGGCAATGCATCGGCCTCGCTGTTGAAAGTATCGGAACTGGCCCGGCGATTCACCGAATACGGTTTTCGCATGACCAGCCGCAATTATATACGCGTGCTGGCCTTGCTTGCCCATACGGAAAAAGGAAGCCATACGCTCGTCGGGGAGACTGTTTCTTTTTACAATGCATTGAAAAAGGAACGCGGTTTTTCCGGCTGGTATGCCTGGCGTTATGAGGTACTCCTTTATATTGCCGCATGTATTGCATCTGAAGGCTTGCCGGAGGAAATCGTAGAGGCACAAAACGCATACGTAACCGCCGTAGCGACCAATATAGCCATCGCCGCCGCTGCCAGCGCCTGAACAGGCAAGCAGTGCGTATAAAAAAAGAGATGCGTTAAGCACCTCTTGTTTTTGTATGCTTTTTAGCGAACGATACGAACCGGCTCGGGAACGGCCAATTCGATGATGAGAAAATGCGCATCTTCTTTTGCCGTTATGTGAATATCTTCTTCGACGATTTCCATGGCATCGCGCATGTTTACATCCAAGTCGTTGATACGCGCACTGCCTTCGATCTGCACCAGATACGCCTGTCTGCCCGGCTTTACCGGAAAGTCCGCTTCTTTGCCGGCATCCAGCTCCATAATGTAAATATTTGCGTCCTGCCGGATTCGTATGGGCGCGTTGCCGTCTGCGTGAGACACAATATGCTGCCATCGATTATGCCGGTCTTTTGGTTCAAAGTGATGATCGCCGTAATTGGGCGTCAGCATGCTTTTTTCCGGGAAGATCCAGATCTGCAAAAAGCGCAGCATCGTATCGCCCAGATTGTATTCCGAATGGGTGATGCCCGTTCCGGCCGTCATAAACTGCACATCGCCGCGGGAAAGCGTGCGTTCGTTTCCCATGCTGTCAGCGTGGGTCAGCTGTCCGTCAATCACATAGGTGACGATTTCCATATCGCGGTGCGGGTGCGTGGGAAAACCGGTATCGGGTTTCACCAGGTCGTCGTTGATTACGCGCAGTTTGCCGAATTTGACATTTTTCGGATTGTAGTAGTTTGAAAAAGAAAAATGAAACAGGCTCTTCAGCCAGCCGAGATCGCCGGAACCCATTTGTGTATGGTCAATTTTTCGTAGCATTGTTTCGCCTCCGTAATTACAATATGATACAATTTTAGCAGATTCAATGATTTTAGCAAGCAAGAAAAAGGAGTCAGCATGGAAGACATACGTTCATCTGCCCGTCTGTACGGATCGGTGCGCTTGGGAGAGCATGCGCATATTGCGCAGGGCTGTGTCGTGCGATCCGAATCCGGGAGCGTGGCTATCGGGGCGCAAACGGCAATATTGGAGAATTCCGTAGTCATCGGAACAGAAAAAGCGCCGGTAAAAGTGGGCGCCAAAACCATATTCGGGCATAAGTGCATCGTGATCGGAGCAGAGATCGGCAATCTGTGTGAAATCGGAAACGGTACCCTCTTTTTGCCCGGCAGCAAACTGGGCGATCGTTGCATCACAGGAGAAGGAACGCTGGTTCCCGCAAATACGAACATTCCCGCGGGTTCTGTGATTGTCGGCCGACCCGGCCGGGTGATCCGTTCACTGACAAAAGCAGATGCAGCCATGATAAAGCGCATGCGCGGGGGAGACATCGCATTGCCGCAAGATACAAACATCCGCACAATAGAAAACACAAGAGGAGAGAATATGGGCACACTTTATGCATACAAAGGCAAAAAACCCGCGCTGGCAGATCGCGTCATCCTGTACGATTCCGCAGAAATAACCGGCGATGTACAAATCGGGGAAGGATCCGTCATTGCCTCCGGTGTGCGGATTATCGGCAATGCACACGGACCGGTGCGTATCGGCAAGCATGTACAGATTCTGGAGAATACGGTACTGCATTTATTGCCGGACAACGAATTGGTGATTGAAGATCATGTTACCATCGGACCGAGTTGTATCATTCACGGCACACATATCGGACCGCACACGATCATTGAAGCCGGCGCCACCGTTTGCGATTACAGCCGTATCGGCGAAAACTGCCGGATCACAGCCGGGTCTTTGGTAAAACAGCGCGATGTGATTCCCCCGGGAAAACAAGCCGAGGGTTTCCCGGCCAAAGTAACAGGCAACAATCCCGACACAAGCCGCCCAAACTGGGCTATACGGGAAGGATAAGAAGAAACAGCCGCGCAAAAGGCGCGGTTGTCTTATTCTTCCGGCCGGTCGCCGTAGGTATTGCCTTGTGTTTTTGCCAGAAAAGCCTCTTCTTCCGGCGTGTTTTTTCTTCCCAGTTCCTTGTTCTGATACGGATAGCGCCCGAACGCTTCCAGCACCTTGACATGCATCGCCTCAAACCTGGCGGTTTGCGGATCGTTCAGCGCGTCAAAATACGGGCGTGCCCATTCGTGTATGGCGAGCGATTCGGCATGCATAAAGGGAAGGAGCACAAACTTTTTTTCCGTATCACTGAGAGTGTCATAATCCGGGTGCCGAACCACTTCCTGTGCCAGAACGACTGCCATCCCGTCCTGTTCAAAGGATCTGCGTTCACCCCGGGCAATATTGCGCGAGAACTGATCCAGCACGATGATTTCTGCCACCCGGCCGCGCAGGGTGTCGCGCCAGTCAACCAGCAGCCCCTTTGTGGCAGCATCCCAGGTGTCATAGTATTCCTTGCGCAGTTTTTCATCCAGCCACGGGTCTTCTGTAAAGATGCGCGGCATGATTTCCTCACTAAACCAAAAATCTAACAAATTTTCTGCGTTTGTGATTGCCATTTTATCCTCCTTGCGATACAATTTCCTTAGGGACATCATACCCATTTTCTGCATCGGTCTTTTGTAACGCGAAGCGAAACGCGAATTCTGTGAAGGAAAGCGTTATACCCCTTGATGCGGAAGTACTCCAAAGGGTTATACTATTATCAAACACAAGGAGGCAGTATGAAACGCATTTTAATCACTGGAGCTCTTGGACAAATCGGAAGCGAACTGGCCCATTATCTGGCCAAAGAATACGGGAAAGACAATATTATCGCCACAGGAAGATCCCACAGAAATATAGAAGCACTGGGAGACTTGCATTTTGAAATGCTGGATGTATCGGATGGGGAGCGTTTAAACGAGCTTGTCGAAAAAAACAAAATCGACACCATCGTACACTTGGCAGCCATTCTCTCGGCCAAAGGCGAAACCATGCCGCAGGAAACCTGGCATACAAATATGGGCGGACTCCAAAACGTATTGGAAGTGGCCAAAAACACGGGTGCGGCAGTATTTACACCCAGCTCTATTGCCGTGTTCGGAAAAGACTTCCCGCTGGACAATACCCCGCAAAGTACCGTTATGCTGCCCACGACGATGTATGGTGTAACCAAAGTATCCGGTGAGATTCTGGCGGATTACTATCATCAGAAATTCGGGGTGGACGCACGCGGCGTTCGCTATCCCGGTATCATTTCGCATCTGACATTGCCCGGAAACGGAACAACCGATTACGCGGTACACATCTATTACGAAGCGGTCAAGAACAACAAATACACATCGTATATTGCCAAAGATACCTATATGGATATGCTGTATATGCCCGATGCCCTGCGTGCGGTCGTGGAGCTGATGGAAGCAAATCCCGACAAATTAATCCACAGAAATGCGTTCAATATTACCGCCATGAGTCTGGAACCCGAAAAAATTGCAGCGGCGATCCGTAAACATTATCCGGAATTTGCACTGGACTATGCGATCGACCCCGTACGTCAGGCGATTGCCGAGTCGTGGCCGAATTCGTTGGATGACACCTGTGCCCGTGAAGAATGGGGCTGGCATGCGGAATATGATCTGCCGGCCATGACAGCGGACATGCTGGAAAACCTCGAGAAAAAACTCAAGTAAGTACAAAAATAAAAAGGAGCCGCCTTTCACAAGGTGGCTCCTTCTTGTATGCTTATTTTGCGTCGTTCCATTTCTTTTCAACTTCGTCCCAGTTGACTACATTCCAGAATGCCTTCAAATAATCGGGGCGTTTGTTCTGGTATTTCAGATAATACGCGTGCTCCCAAACGTCGGCGCCAAGGATGGGTGTCTTGCCATCGGTCAGCGGATTGTCCTGATTCGGCGTTTTTGTCACGGCCAGTTTGCCATTGTCTACGACAAGCCACGCCCAACCGGAGCCAAATTGTCCTTTGCCGGCTTCCTCAAACTTTTCTTTAAAGGCATCAAAAGATCCGAATTCTTTGTTGATCTCTTCCAGCAGAGCCCCTTTCGGTTCGCCGCCTTTGTCCGGTCCCATGACTTCCCAATACAGAATATGGTTAAAGTGTCCGCCGCCGTTGTTGCGTACGGCAGTGCGCATATCTTCCGGAACATCGTTCAGGTTTTTAATGATTTCTTCAATCGACTTGTCCGCCCACTCGGTTCCTTCTACCGCCTTCTTCAGATTGTCGATATAGGTCTGGTGGTGTTTTGTATGATGGATCTCCATCGTTTCCTTGTCAATATGCGGCTCAAGGGCGTCGTATGCGTAATTCAGTTCCGGTAATTTAAACGTCATTGTTTGTCTCCTCCTTAAGAGATGTCGTATCTATTTTATACTACACTGTTTTCGTATATATTATATACCCAATTATTTTGTTTTAAACATCTTTAAGAGAAAACAAAAAAAGAAGCGGCGGTTCGCTTCTTTTTTATGCTGATTATGCACCGAGTTTGCGCAAGAATTGTTTGGTCCGGTTTTCCGTCGGGTGGTAAATGAGCCTACGTGCCGGCCCTTCCTCCAAAATGACGCCCTCATCCATAAAGACGGCGCGGTCGGCTACCTCGGCGGCAAAATGCGTCTCATGGGTCACAATAACCATCGTCATGTTCTCCGCAGCCAACTGACGAATCACCATCAGGATCTCCCCGGTCAGTTCCGGATCCAGGGCGGAGGTGGGTTCATCAAAAAAGAGCATTCTTGGTTGCAAGGCCAGGGCGCGAGCTATGGCGACGCGCTGTCGTTGCCCACCGGACAAGTGTGAGGGATAGGCGTCGGTTTTGTCGGAAAGATTCAGTTTTTCCAAAAGCGCGCCGGCTTCTTTTCGCACAAGCGCAGGGTCTCTTTTTTGCACGCGCAGGGGTGCGTCGGTAATGTTTTTCCAAACTGTCCAGTGGGGAAACAGATTGAAATCCTGAAAGACGAGCCCAAAGTCGTGCCGCACCTTTTTGATATCGCCATGCTGAATGCTGCCCTCTTCAAAAGTGATGGGCGGGGCGTCAAAATACCGGATCGAACCGGAGTCCATATGATCCAAAAAGGTGGCACAACGCAAAAGCGTGCTCTTGCCGGAGCCGGAAGGACCCAAAACAGCCAGCACTTCGCCTTCTGCCACCGATAGGGTGATCCCTCGCAAGACGGCATTGTTGCCGAAGTTTTTCTTCATTTGTTCAATATGCATAACGGTCATAGGCGTCCTCAAATCCGGTAATGGGATACAGCGCGTTCGATGCGTTCCATAACCATGGCAACCACAAAATTGAAGAGGTAATAAAAGACCCCTGCCGCAATATATGGCACCACGGACGCCTGTGCAGAAGCCAGCTGTTTGGCAATGGTGAACATTTCCGTATAGGCAATCGCAAAGGCGAGAGAGGTATCTTTTACCAGCGTGATGACCTCGTTTGTTATGGAAGGAAGAACACGCCGAAACATTTGCGGTAAAAGAATCAACAGAAATGTCTGCGTTCTGGAATACCCGAGTACCTGCGCGGCTTCTTTCTGTCCGTGGGGAATACTCTGAAATCCGCCCCGGTATATTTCTGCAAAATAGGCCGCATAATTAATGGAAAAAGCTATAATGACAGCGTAAAAACGATAAGCCATGCTGATTTGCAGATTAAAAAGATAATAGGGGCCAAAATAAATAACAAGCAGTTGCAGCATCAAAGGCGTGCCCCGCATGATGGAAATATACACGCGCATAAGAAACGACAACAGCGGAAAACGGCTGACCCGTCCAAGATACACCGGCAGGCCGAGCGGAAGGGAAAACAGGAGGGTCAGAATAAAAATCCCTACCGTTTTTCCCATTCCGTTTGCCAATTGCAAAAAGGCAACGCCGTTCATACTATTCGATCACGGAGTCGGTCAGATTCCATTTCTCTGCCAGTGACTGGAATGTGCCGTCCGCTTTCATATCGTTCAGTGTTTCCTGCACCTGGTCCCGCAGCGCTTCGTTTCCCAGTTTGAAACCTACGCCATACTGTTCCACCACAATCGGCTCTTCCAGCTTGACAAAGCCTTTGCCTTCGCGGGATTCGATCTGATAATCCGCCACGCCGATATCCAGGGCCACTGCATCTGCGGCACCGCTTTCCAGATTCATAAACGCGCCGTTGTAGTCGGGAACCTGTTCAAACGTGGCAAAAGATGCCACCAGATCGGCAAAATCGTCCCCTTCCAGTGCGTGCAGGGCAGAAGAATCCGCCTGTACCAGCACATTTTTTCCGGCCAGATCGGCAAAGGTCTTGATACCGGATGCTTCTTTTACAGCAAACACTTGCGAATTGTCCACATAGGGTTCGGTCCAGAGATACAAATCCTCCCGGCCGTTTATCGTAAAGCCGTTCCAGATACAGTCGATCGTGCCGGAATTCAGTTCCATATCTTTGGCATCCCAGTCAATCGGCTGCTTGACCAGTTCCCATCCGCGGCGCGTAGCCACTTCCTGTGCCAGATCCAGATCAAAACCGACATATTCATCGCCGTCCAGATACCCGTACGGCGGAAAATTGGCATCAAATCCGACGACAAACTTGTCGCCTTCTGATTTGGCCGATGCATCGCCTTCTGCATCGGTACCGGTTGCAGCTGCATCATCGGTCACCGCTTCGGTCGGGGCGGCTTCCGTTTCTTCCTGGCTTTCACAGGCCACAAACAATAAGACCAGCACCAGTAGCAAAACACTCCATTTATACACTTTCATACGATCAAACACCCTCTCTAATAGTTTATCAAGATAACGCGCTACTCTGATTATACGCCTCTTTCTTCTTCGGGGCAACGGTAAAAGCCCGCGACAGGGTAATTGTCGCGGGCTTTTTTGAACAAGAAACGGTTTACAGACGGCCGCTGTCTTCCAGAATACGGGAGGAGGTGATTTCCAGATTTCCGTTGCGCGCCCGCAATTCATCCAGCAGTGCTTTTTCTTCCTCTGCTTTATGCAGCCGGATCTTGTACTGCAGCTTGAACAAACTGCCCATATTGGTGGTTCGCACTTCCAGCAGCTGATGATAGTCGGCATACTGTGCCAGTAAATCCGTAAACACCTGGCTGTAGTTTAGGCTTTCCGGTATGGTAATGGCCAGGAGCCGTTCGTTGTCATCTTCTTTTCCCAATACCAGCTTTTGAAACGCAAAAGCGATAAAAAGAAGCCCCACCGTGGATAGCACGGCTGCCACCAAAAAGCCGGTACCGGTGGCCAGACCGATGGCCATGGCAAGAAAGATCACGGTAATCTCTTTTCCTTTTCCGGGAACCGAGCGGAAACGCACCAGAGAGAAAGCACCCATTACCGCCACACCCGTTCCCAGATTGCCGTTTACCATAATGATCACCAGGGCAACGATCGGGGTCAATAGAGCAATCGTAGCAAGAAAATTTCGGCCGGCTTCGGGATTCTGCCAGCCGTAAAAAATCGCAATCAGGCTGCCCAATAACACGGCGACCGTCATACACAGAATGATCTCAGCAGGAGAAAACAATGCGACATTGCTTGCAGAGGCGTTTGTTGTAATCATTTCGGTTGTCATACGATCCCTCCTTATACGACATACGCCAAAAGCGCATCTTTTTTGTCGTGGGTATATGCTTCCCCGATTTTCGAAAACGAGACCGGGAAAATTGATAATTCACTTAAAGCAGCACTCATCCACAGCGGCATGGCACCGGGTACTTTTATCTCCATCAAGACATCGTTCTGAAGCAGATCGGTCCCGTCCCGATTGTCCGTCAGGGTCAAATCATGATTGCGCCACCGCAGATTGCGATCCAATGTAACGCGGAATTCCGCATCCTCGGCGCCGACATAGGCATGCCGGTCATAGCCGACATAATAGCGCGGTTGCAGATCCGGATACAGCCATTCGCAGTAATTCCATTCCTTCACCGTCTGGGCATCCTTTTCAAATTGTTCGGGATAAAACTGCAGCGGATAAGAACCCGCATCCTCCAGTTGATCCGACCCCACACGGAAGCGCCGTTTATACACAACCCCTTTATACTTCTTTTTGATTTCATAAAACACACCGCTGTCTGCTGCATTCCCATACGAGCGAATCCGGAGCTTTTCCTTGTAGACAGGCTTTGCGATAGACGCCCGTATCAACTGATAGTCTGCCGTGTCCAGATACAGATTATTAATTTCAGA
>JAAYQA010000010.1 GCA_012519495.1 Tissierellia bacterium
TAAGCTCACGTCCAAAGTAAAACTGATCAATACCAAAGAGTTCTTCTAATACCGGTAGATATTTCTTTGGAATGTTCTGTCGCCCTTTCACCCACATGTTAATATTTTGTTTTTTTATGCCAAGTTTTTCTGCAAGTTCTATATGTTGAAGGTTATAGAGGTTTAAAACATATTCTAATCCTATCAAGTTCTCACCTCCTGGTGCAGGGCTATAATTCCACTTAATATTCATTATACTTCATTTTATTGACTCAGTCAATATTAAGTGTAAATATTTTCTGACTTTTTGACAGCTATTTTGTCAACTCACCATTGTTTTGCCAATCATCTTATCAACTCACCACATCAACAATTATTTCGGCTGATATTTTTTTATTTCATCATTCTTGGATAACTTCCCTCATAGCAAAAAACCGTGATTATCCTTCCGGCTTAAAACCAGACCTCAAATCACGGAAAGCCTTTATTCACTTGTCTTATTACACTTTTATTTATCTACCCTTGACATCAATACTACCGTCTCAACGTGTGGGGTTCTGGGGAACATGTCCACGCATTCTATATGCACGGCTTTATATCCCCAGGCTTGGAATGCGGCCAGGTCGTTTACCAGGGTGACCGGATTGCAGGAGACGTAGACGATGCTCCCGGTTCCGGTGCGGGCAATCTTGGGGATGGCGCGGGGGTGGATGCCGGCGCGGGGCGGGTCGACGACGATGAGGTCGGGGGCATCTTTCAGTTCATCCAATACGGAGAGGACATCGCCCTGGAGGAAGAACATGTTTTTGATACCGTTGCGCTTTGCGTTGGCTTTGGCATCTCTTACGGCTTCGGGAACGATTTCTACGGATACGACCTGTTTTGCGTGGCGGGACAGAATCTGCCCGATGGTGCCGGTGCCGGCGTACAGGTCGAAGACGGTTTTGTCGGAGAGATCGCCGCAGGCTGCCACGGCTTTTTCGTACAGAAGTTCCGCCCCTTTGGTATTGGTCTGAAAAAAGCTTTCGGGCGATATGCGAAATTCCAGACCGTGCAGTACTTCTATGATATCGGGCGTGCCGAATACGATGCGGGTTTTGTCGGACTGTACCACATCGCCCATGCCGTCGTTGATGCTGTGGACAAAACCGGTCAGCCGGCTCTGCAGACGAAGATTCTGCAGCATGTCTGCATATTCCGCCACCAGCGGATCGCCCTGGGAGGAGGTGAGCAGATGCACCACAATCATGGGCCGCGTTTCGGAGGAACGGATCACCAGATGCCGGAGCACGCCTTCGTGGCGGAGGCGGTTATAGTGGGGAATGCCCTTTTCCCGGTAAAATGCCATGGTGGCTTTTCGGATGGTTTCAAAGTCTGTGTCTACGATATTGCAACCGCTTGTGTCGATGATGTCGTGAAAACGCGCTCTGCGGTGCAAACCCAGATTGAGCGGGCCACCTTTTTCGGCATTTCCGAACGAATACTCCATTTTGTTGCGATACGCGCGGTCGTGCGGCGACGGATGCAAAACAAAGCCGGACAGATCCAGGCCGGCTTCTGTAAACAAGACGCGCAATTGCTCTTCTTTATAGGCTAGCTCTTCGGGATAGTACATGCGCTGATAGGTGCAACCGCCGCATTCGCCGAAGGGCTTGCAGGGCACGCGCCTTTCATTGTGCGCGGGCAGTACCACAGAGAGGATTTTTGCTTCGTAATAGTCTTCTTTTCGTTTTGTGATTTGTACCTGTACGCGTTGTCCCGTGATCCCGCCTTTGAAACGGACGGGTTTAGTGCCCAATTTGCTTTCTCCGTGACGCGGATAGCGCACTTGCAGGACGGGGAGTTCCGCGATGAGTTTTTGTTTGGCCATGGCTCCTCGATTCGATCGTTGGAAAGATAGATGTTTTGCTATTTATTATATCGTATGTAAGCCGAAGAACGAAGGCGTCTGGGCGCACGGGCGGGGACAGGGCCCGCCCCTACGGATGCCAGAATTGTTGTAAAGATGCTTTGAGTTCTTCCGGATTTTTTACCTGCGTGATCCGGGTCCAGTGCGGAGGAAACAGGCTCGGATAGGGTTCTTCGGAAAAGCGGTCATCGATTAAAAGCAAGGAGCCTTTGTCCTCTTCCGTGCGGATGACACGGCCGGCCGCCTGCAGGACTTTGTTCAAACCCGGGTAGAGATAGGCGTATGCGTAGCCAGTTTTTTCTTTTTCTTCAAAATAGTCGCGGATAAGATCCCGTTCATAGGAAAGACCCGGCAGACCGACGGATACGACACAGGCGCCGATCAGACGCTCGCCGATGAGATCGATCCCTTCGGAGAATACACCGCCTAATACAGCGAAACCGGTGGTCTCTCCGTTTCGGGTGAATTGATCCAGAAACCGGCGGCGCTCGTTTTCGGTTTCGCCGCCTTGCTGTACGAGGAGTTCTTCTGCGGGGTATTGCTTTCGGTAGGTTTCTTCTACCCGGCGCAGATAAGCATACGACGGAAAAAAGACAAGATAGTTGCCGGCTTTGGCCGACACAAAGGTATGGATCAGTTCTGCCACAACGGGCAGACTGCGTTCTCTGTGGCGGTAGCGGGTGGACACGCTGTCGGCGATATGAATGGAAAAGCGGTCCGGATCAAACGGAGTGGGGAGTGTGAGCACAAACGACTTCTCCCCGCCGCCCAGCATGCGTTTGTAAAAGTGTACGGGCGTCAGTGTGGCAGAAAAAAGTACGGCGGTTTTGGCCCGCAGCAACGCTTCGCGCAATACCAGCGAGGTATCCACGCAATACAGCCGGATTTCTCCGGACGCCCCGTTCAGGATGGTGACATAGCCTTCGTTGTAATAGTCCAGCATGCGGGAAAACGCGTTTAACTGAAAGTAAAAAGACAGGATGTCGTCATAATGCGCGTGGGTGTGTGCCTGCACCAAAAAGACTTCCAGCTCTTTCATGGCGCGGCGGATTGGCATATTCAGTTCTTCCGGTGCCGAGGCGGTAAAACACTTCCCCTCCCCGGCTTGTTCGAACAATAGGTCCAGTAGGCGCATCACAGAAAACAGCCGTTTTACAATAAAGTTCCATTTTTTTTCGGGCAGCATCCCGACAGCATCGTCAAAGGCACCGGCAAACAGGGAAGCGGAAAACATATCGCGCCCGCGATCCACCAAATTGTGTGCTTCGTCGACCAAAAAACCGTACGGGCGAATATTGAGCTCGAAAAAACGCCGCAAATAGCTCTGCGGATTGAACGCGTAGTTGTAGTCCCCGATGATGACGTCGCAAAAAACGGACAGGTCCAGCTGCAATTCAAACGGGCAGACGCAGTGTGCATCGGCATGGTCGCGGATTTCGTCCGCATCCAGCCATAGCGCTTCCTGCAAAGCGTCCAGCAGACAGGCGTTGATCCGGTCATAATGTCCTTTGGCATACGGACAGTCGGTGGGATTGCAGGCGACCTTGTCATTCAGGCAGATTTTTTCTTTCGCCGTAATATCTACGGCAATCGCCCGGGCGCCTCTTTTTTGCAGGGTATCCATCGTTTTTAGGGCAATCCGTTTGGCGGTGGAACGCGCAGTCAGGTAAAAAATCTTGTCCAGGAGTTCTTCTCCCATGGCCTTCAGCATGGGAAATACGGTTGATACGGTTTTTCCGATGCCGGTCGGTGCTTCGGCAAATAGATGATGTCCGCGGCGCACGCTCTCGTAAACCGCATAAGCGAGCTCTTTTTGCCCGGCCCTGTAGGTGGCAAACGGGAAAGCCAGGGCTTGCAGGCTTTCTTTCCGCGCCGCCTCATGTTGCAGCCGCCAGCGCACAAACTGCATATAGGCACTAAGCGCATCGCGGTAGAAACGCTCCAATGCCTGGGCCGAAAAGGTGTTGGAAAAACGGCGAATCTCCGCCGTTTCTATCTGATAATAGGTCAGCTGGACGTCGATCTCCGCCAGGCCGTTGGCCTTTGCATAAAAGTGCGCGTAGCATTTAGCCTGCCCCCAGTGTGCTTCCGAAACCGTGGCGGGCAGCTCGTCGATGGCGCGGCCGGTACTTTTTATTTCATCTACAATGACGCGACCGTCTTTTTGCAGGATGCCGTCGGCGCGCCCCTGGGCAATAAAGAGCAGGTCTTCGTGTACGGTTTCATCGCGAAAACTCACTTCGGCCCGGTCATGGGGGCCGTACTCTTTTTGTATGGCCTGATGCGCGCGGACCCCGTCTTTTGCGCGTGCCTGCGAGGCGAACCGCGTGTCGATATCGCCGGAGCGGAGCACAAAAGTGACCAGCTCCAGCACGGATATTTGGATCGTCTGCACGGTTCCCCCTTCTTTTTTACCGGTTCTTTTGCAAATATTCCTTGATCTTGTCTACATGGTCCAGTTTTTCCCAGGGCAGATCCAGATCGCTCCGGCCAAAATGCCCGTAAGCGGCCGTTTGCCGATAGATCGGACGGCGCAGATCGAGCCGGTCGATAATCGCTGCCGGACGGAAGTCGAAACATTCGCTCAGAATCTTTACCAGTTGCGCATCGGATACGGTGCCGGTGCCGAATGCATCCACAAAAATCGACAAAGGCTTTGCAATCCCGATCGCATAGGAAAGCCCGATCTCCACTTTGCTGCACAGGCCGGCTGCCACCAGATTTTTGGCAGCGTGCCGCGCCGCATAGGAAGCCGAGCGGTCGACTTTGGTCGGATCTTTGCCGGAAAACGCGCCGCCGCCGTGATGGCCGGAACCGCCGTAGGTGTCGACGATGATTTTGCGGCCGGTCAGCCCTGCATCTCCCATCGGTCCGCCGATTTCAAACTTGCCGGTGGGATTGACATAAAACTTCGTGTTTTCATCCAGAAGCGCCGCGGGAATCACAGGCTTTACCACGTGCTCCACCATATCGGCCAGAATGGTTTCATGCGCCGTACCCGGTGCATGCTGTGCCGCAATCAGCACGGTGTCGACGCGCACCGGCGTCTCTCCGTCGTATTCGACCGTCACCTGCGACTTGCCGTCGGGGCGCAGATACGTAAGCGTCCCGTTTTTTCGCACTTCTGTCAGCCGGCGCGCCAGTTTGTGCGCCAAACTGATGGGTAGGGGCATGTACTCGTCGGTTTCGTTTGTGGCGTAGCCAAAGACAATGCCCTGGTCGCCCGCTCCGATCTGATTGTAGCGGTCTTCGTCGCCCTCTTTCATTTCCAGGCCTTTGTTTACCCCCTGGGCAATATCCGGGGACTGTTCGTTGATCGCCGTAATCACCGCACAGGTGTCGGCGTCAAAGCCGTATTTGGCGCGCGTATAGCCAATGTCGCGCACGGTATTTCTCACAATACTCTGAATATCTACATAGCAAGTGGTTGTTATTTCTCCCAAAACCAGAACGAGACCGGTGGTGGCTGTGGTTTCACAGGCCACGCGCGCATAGGGATCTTGCGCTAAAATGGCGTCCAGCACCGCATCCGACACCTGATCACAGACTTTGTCCGGATGCCCTTCCGTTACCGATTCCGATGTAAAAAAATGTGTTGTCATTCTTCCTCCAAAATAAAAATCCCCGCCCAAAAGGCAAGGGGTCAAGTCTTATCTTTCAGGCACGCCTGCAGGATGTAGCACCGAATCAAATCGGTTGCCGGGCTTCATAGGGCCTGTTCCCTCCGCCTCTCTTTATAAGATGCTATTCAATTGCTATTGAAGCATACCACAACGGCCGCTTTCATTGCAAGCAAAAAAGAGGGTTGCCCCTCTTTTCTTACTTTTCATCCAGTGTAATGACCCCGTTCACACTTTCAATTACCAGGGGCACACTGCCGTCCCCAAAGCTGCCCTTTATATCCTGCTGTCCGGCTAAGGAGATCTGACTTTCGCCGTTGATCGTCACCATGCCGTTTACCACATGAAATGCATACGACAGGTTCTGCATGGACACCGCATCATACGTTACCGCAATGGCGCCGTTTACGGTTTCTATACGAACCGGCTCCGCTACCTGCATGCCCAGCTTTACATCGGCGTTTACGGTCTCCAGCCGGACGGGATTATACAAGGCATCCGCCTGCACACTTCCGTTTACCAGCTGAATGTGCAGTTCGTTAGTGAAGCGGGTCGGCATGTGCACCGTGACTTCAAACACCGTTGTCTCTAACGGGTTCTTCGGTACTTCCTTTATCCGAAGAACGTCGTGATCCGTTTCGGCAACCAGCCTGCCCTCTCCTTTTATCACCTGATAGGATACAGAAAAATCATCGCGTTCTTCCTGGATGAAACGCAGTTCCGCATTCACACCGTCATAGATCATCTGCTTGTAGTCGCCTTCAAGCTGAATATCCGCAGCCTGCCTGTCTTTGTGTGAGGCGTCCGGCGTATGTGCATCATCCTCGTCAGCATCATCAAAATTGTCCATGAGATCATCCATAAATCCATCCATGAACTTTTGTTGCGTATCATACACGAGATCGTCAAACCGCTGCCGGTTCCAGTTTGAATGGCGTAGGTCCTGCAAAACATGCACATCGTTAAAGATAAGCGAGACAAAACCCGCTACCAGCAATAAGACGGTCAGAATGATCAGTGCTTTTTTCATACGTCTCTCCTTTTACTCCATTCCCAGCGAACACGGTAAATCAGCTGCATGATCTTTTCTTTCACAAATCCGATAGCGTATCCGGTTACCATCAAAAGCAATACGCCCAAACCCAATAAGCCGAAGCCGAACAGGAGCGATGTAAGCGGATGAAAGGGCATCGAAAAAGGCAGCGGCGTCACATCAAATATCGTCTGCACCAGCATCCCCATGCCGCCCAGGATCGATGCCACCCCGCCGACCAAAGGGGCTGCCACGATCGCCAGGGGAACCACCAACACCAAACTGGCCAGTGCAAGTACAAAGCTGAACAGCGGCGGCAGCATACGCAACGCCACTAAAACCAAAACGCCAATCAGAATCCACTTGCCTTTATGCCCCGCGTTCCATTCGGATTGCACGCGGGCAAAAAAGTCATACAACGGATTGTGTTCCGGATCCGTCGTGTACCGCTCCCCGGTTTCGGAATCGGAATCGGTATCTCCGGCAAAAAAACCTTCCGGCTCGCGCACGGCCGATGCCCTTTGGTCTTCTCTGTGGATCCGGTCAAAGTCGCCGCTGATATATTCCTGTGCCACATAAAAAGGCGCGCCCAGTTCCAGGGATATTTCATCTTCGGTTTTTCCGTTTTCCAGGCCGATCGCAAAGTGCTCCTCATAGTCCCTGACGATGTCGTCGACCATGGACTTCGGAAACCGGTCCAGATAATAACGAAGTAAGTCCAGATATTCAGTTTTCTTCATGCGTCGCCCCTTCCAAAATCGTATTTACCCCGCGTACAAATGCGTGCCATTCTTCTTCCTGCTTTACCAACGCCGCCTGCCCACTGGCTGTCAGCTTGTAGTATTTCCGGGGAGGACCGCTTTGTGACTCCTCCAGATAGGTGTCTACATAGCCTTCGTTGCGAAATCTTCGCAAGAGCGGGTAGATCGTGCCCTCGGATATGCTGATATTCTTGGAGATTTCTTCTACGAGCTCATACCCGTATCGGTCCCCCTTTAACAAGAGGGACAAAGCGCAGAGTTCGATCACGCCCTTTTTTAATTGCGCATTCAGACCGATCCCCTCCTTTCTTAGGTACTATTATACCACCAGTATCTTTCATTGCAAGGTACCAAATAAAGAAATAATGGTTTTTTGTCCGCTTTTTTGTAAAATTGCCGTAAAATCTATTCCGTTTCCCGTTTTGCTTGCCAATTCCCGCAAATTTTGCTATCCTACTTGCAAGTGGACGCGATGAAGATGCAAAGTACCCGGGCAAAACAGAAAGCACTGTCAAGCTGAGAGCAGGCACGCCCTTTCGGAGAAATACAACATCGGAGCAAATCACGCCGTAATGGCAATGAGACAAAAATGAAGGTGGCACCGCGGATACCCTCCGCCCTTGGAAGCCGCCTTTTTTATTTGGAAAGGAAGGAAATCTATGTCCGTATTTCACGAACTGCAGGAAAGAGGGTACCTGGAACAATGTACCCATGAAGAAGAGCTGAAAGCCCTGTTGGAAAAAGAGTCCGTTACCTTCTACATCGGCTTTGACGCAACGGCAGACAGTCTCACCCTGGGCCATTTTATTCAGATCATGGTCATGAAGCGCATGCAGAATCACGGTCACCGCCCCATCGCCCTTTTGGGCGCGGGCACAACCATGATCGGCGACCCGTCCGGCCGCACCGATATGCGCAATCTGATGACAAAAGAACAGATCCAGCACAATGCCGACTGTTTTGAAAAACAGTTTCGCCGCTTTTTGGACTTCTCGGAAGGCAAAGCCATTTTTGAAAACAATGCCAAATGGTTGCTGGAACCCAAATTTGTGGAATTCATGCGCGATATCGGCCAGCATTTCACGATCAGCCGCATGCTCGCCATGGACGCCTACAAAAACCGTCTGGGAGAAGGCCTCACCTTCTTTGAATTCGGCTATTTGCTGCTGCAGTCCTACGACTTTCTGGAGCTGTTCCGCCGGCACAATTGCAAACTGCAAATGGGCGGATCCGATCAATGGAGCAATATCATCGGCGGATACGAACTGGTCCGAAAAATCGAACGCGACGAAGTCTACGGAATGACCTTTAATCTTCTAACCACCGCCACCGGCGAAAAAATGGGCAAGAGCATGAAAGGCGCCGTCTGGCTGGATGCAGAGAAAACCCCGCCGTACGAAATGTATCAGTACCTGCGCAATGTCGACGACCGCGATGTAGAGAAATTCCTTTTGCAGCTGACCTTTGTACCCACAGAAGAATGCAAGGAACTTGGAAAAATAGGCGATGCGCGCATCAACGAAGGAAAAGAACGGCTCGCATGGGAAGTGGTAAAAATGATTCACTCGGAAGAAGCGGCCAACGAAGCACAGGCCACGGCGCGCGCGTTGTTTGCCAATCAGGGCTCCGATGAAAACATGCCCGCTTCCGATATTGTGATTCCCGAAGAAGGCATGGGTCTTTTGGATCTGCTGAAAGAAGCCGGTTTGACCAAAAGCAACGGAGAAGGCCGTCGATTAGTGGAACAGGGCGGGATCTCCATTGACGATGAAAAGATAGAGGATCCGTCGCTTCTGATCACCCGCGACAAGGATTCCTTTGTGATAAAAAAAGGAAAGAAAGTCTTCCACCGGATTCACGTAAAATAAACGACAAACCCGCCTTTCGGCGGGTTTTTACGCACGGTATTTTTGTTTATGCGAGCCCCAGGGCCAGTTCCATCATGTCGGTAAAGCTCTTTTCCCGCTGTTCGGCGGTGGTTTCTTCCGGATGCAGCATGGAATCGGATACGGTGAGTATCGTCAGCGCGTGGACACCGGCGCGGGCGGCAGTGGCGTACAGCGCGTAGCTTTCCATTTCCTTGGCCAAAACGCCCATCTTTTGCCAGGTTTTGTAGCGGTCGGGGTTTTCTTCATAGAACACATCGCCGGTCAGTATATTGCCGACATGGACAGGGTAACCTAATTCTTCTGCGCGGTCATGGGCCTTTTTCAGCAGTTCCCAGGAGCTGATCGCAGAATACACGCCGTCGATCCCGTACTGATTCTGCCAGGAAGAGTCGGTGCAGGCTCCCTGGGCCAGGATCATGTCAAACAGCTTTAAATCCTCCTGCATGGCCCCGCAGGAGCCGACGCGGATCAGGTTTTTGCAGCCGTATACATAGATCAGTTCGTGCGCAACAATCCCGATCGACGGCGCGCCCATGCCCGTACCCATGACGGATACTTCTTTTCCTTTGTAGGTACCGGTATAGGCGAGCATATTGCGTACGCCGTTTACCTGTCTGGCTTCTTCCAAATAGGTTTCCGCGATAAATTTCGCGCGGAGCGGATCGCCGGGCAAAAGCACCGTTTTTGCGATTTCGCCTCGTTTTGCTTCATTGTGTGGGGTCATAGTATCTCCTTGCAATAGTCGGTAAAGTCTTTGGTAATGCGGGCGGTCAGTCCCCAGATGACGCGTTTCTCATACACCCAGAAGAGCGTTTCCTGCTTGCCGGTTCGGAAGCGGTAGCCTCTTTCATTGGGCAAAAGTTCGTAGGGAAAGTCGTCGGGTTGTTCCACCTGCAGGCGGGAAAAATACCGCCGGGGTTCTTTTTCCATAAAAAAAGAGAGGGGCACGCAAAACAGCTCCTCCACTTCTTCATTGGGTGCAAACCGGGATGCGCAAAAGTCGCGGAGTTCGCCTGTCACCGTTTCGATCATCATATTGTGCCAGGTGATCAGGGGATTCCATGGCCCGTACACCTGTATCTTGTTTTCGGGCAAACCCAGTTCTTCCCGGGTTTCCCGCACAGCGGCCATCACGGCCGTTTCCCCGGGTTCGATCTTTCCGCCGGGAAAGGCGGTTTCCCCGGGTTGGGAAATCAGCTTGGACCGTTTTTCAAACAGTAAATACGGTGTGCCGTTCTCATATACCAGCGGAATCAGTACCGCATAGCGCCGAAAATCCCCGATCGGGCGCGGCTGATGCGCGCTGAGCGCGCGTTTCAGCCGTTGTTTGCCCTCCACTTTATTTCGCGGGTGCCGGTTCTGCTGTCAGTTCCGATGTGCAATGCGGGCAGCGTGTCGCTTCCAGCGGGACTTCCGACAGGCAGTACGGGCAGGATTTCGTATCCACAACTTCGGGTTCGGGGCGTTTCAACTTGTTCATGGCTTTCACCATCAGGAAGATCGCAAACGCAATAAAGATGAAATGAATAAGAGCGTTTAGCACCAGACCGTAGTTTAAGGTTGCGGCGCCGGCTTCTTGTGCCTGTGCGAGCGTCTGATAGCTTCCGCCGTCCAATGCAATAAACCAGTTCTGAAAGTCGATCCCTCCAACCAGCAGGCTGAGTACCGGCATCAAAAGATGGTCCACCACGGCCGATACGATCGCGCCGAAGGCCGACCCCAAGATAATCCCGATTGCCATGTCCATAACATTGCCGCGCATGGCAAACTCTTTAAACTCTTTTAACATACTATTCCTCCTCTTGTAATGCTTGTTTCGCGAGCGCATCTGCGCGCTCATTCAACGGATGCCCCGTGTGCGCCGCAATTTTGTGAAACCGCACGGTCACATCCTTTTGAAACCGATGATACGTTTGTGCATAGGCCCGGGTCAGCGGATTTTTTGCCCGCCAGCCACCCACGGCCCACTCTTTAATACCCGCATAGTCGTAGTATATATCCAATACGGGTTCTTCTTTCTCGATGGCAATCTGCAGGGCCCGGTATGAGCCGTACAATTCCCCCGCAATGTTTCTGTGCTTGGCCACATCCGGGTCGACAAACGCGCGGGCTTCTTCAAAACGCGTGCCATGATAAAACCCCACCAGGCCATAACTGAAGCGCTGCGTCTTTATGTCATACGAACCGTCGATAAAAATATGGAGCCCGTCTGTCGGCGAACCAACCGTCTTTGGTTCCTCTTTGCCTGTCAGATACTGTTCGGCTTCTTGTTTGCTGGCAAACTTTTTGTACTCGGCCGATGCAAAGCCTGCAACTTGTTCTTTGGCTTCGTCCCAACTGCGGTATAAGCCGGGGACTCTTCCCCGGCGTACCGCATAATAGTTTTCCTTAGCCTTCAACTTGGCGCACGAATTCTTTCACAAATCCCGGCATATCATCCGGCATGCGCGCCGTAATCAGATGCCCGTCCACGGCCAGCGCTTCATTTACCCAGTTGACACCCGCATGTTTCATATCGTCCTGGATCGCCGGCGTAGAGGTCAGGGTTTTCCCCTCCACCTCGCAGCAGGAAGTCAGCATCCACCCCGCGTGGCAAATGGCCGCGATGGGTTTTTTCTGTGCATCCATATCCTTTACAAACTGTTTTAACGCCTCCGACCCCCGCATTTTGTCCGGGGAATACCCACCCGGAATCAAAATGCCGGCATAGTCATCGGCCTTTATCTCTTTGGCTGCATGCGTGCTGGTTTTTTCAAACCCGCTTTTGCCTTTGTAGACTTTGTCTTTCTCGTCGCCCACCAAATGGACCTCAAAGTCTTCTTTCAGGCGATACAACGGATACACTAATTCATTTTCATCAAAAATGTCGGCAATCAATACCGCAACTTTTTTCATAGGAAGTCTCCTTTCGTGGTTCTGTTTTCTTATATACCCCATTTCTTTATCTGACCGGCAAAAAATGGGTACATACTGAAGCATACGATCCAAAGGAGGAAAAACCGTTGAAAACATTTATCGCCTATCCGTTTACCGAAGAGCAGCTGGATCGATTCCGGCAAGAAGATACACAGATCGTCTTTTACAAAGACCCCTATACCGATGACGATCTGGCCGATGTCGACTCGATCGTTGCGTTTCAGCCCTTCAAAAAGCATACCCTGCAGGAATTTCCCCGTTTGCAGTTTCTGCAGCTCATGTCGGCCGGTATCAATCAGGTGGACACCGATGCGCTGAAAGAACGCGGGATTACACTCGCCAATGCCAAAGGGATCTACTCCATACCGATCGCCGAATGGGTCCTCATGCGCCTTTTGGAAGTCAATAAGCGCGCCTTTTCCCATCGCGATATGCAAAGAGACAAAATATGGGAACAGGACCTGGGAATGCCCGAACTCACCGGCTCCCGGATCGGCATTGCCGGTACCGGCAGTATCGGCACAGAAATTGCCCGCAAGCTCTTGGCGTTTGATGTCGAGGTCATCGGGTTCAATACCGACGGCCGCACGACCGATCATGTGGAAAAAAGCTATCCGTTGTCGACCCTCGCAGAACACTTGCAGGAGCTGGATGCGCTTGTCCTTGCCACACCGGAAACCCCGGCCACCAAAGGCATCATCAACCGGGCACTGTTGCAAAAAGCCCCCGATGACCTTGTCCTCATCAATATCGGCCGCGGCAGCGCGGTCGACGAAGAAGCACTGATCGACTATCTGCAGGAGAATCCGAAAGCCACCGCCATTTTGGATGTGTTCCAAACCGAGCCCCTGCCGCAGAAAAGTCCTCTTTGGAGCATGGAGCAGGTCATTGTGTCGCCCCATGTCTGCGCGAGTTCCGACCGCGCCACCGACCGCCTGGCCAAACTGGCGATCGACAATCTGCGCAACTGGAAAGAACAAAAACCCGTAATCAACGAAATCGATCTGGACCGCGGGTATTAGACAAAAAAAGGGCCTCCCGCTGACACAGCCGTATCCGGCTTTTGTGTCGGGGTGAGACCCTTCTTTTCTTTTTTACAATTTCCCGATCGGAACCACGCCAAAACGCATGCCTTCGATAATATTGTAGTTCAGTTCCCGGATCAGCCGGACCGCTGACTCCACGTCTTTCTTTTTGATATATTCGATGATTTTCGGCTGATAGTCGAGTGATTTGTTTTTCTCCCGGTGTTTCATATAAAAATCATCGTATAAGGTGAGCAAAACGCGAACCCGGTTCTTCATCGGATTATAGACCGACCATAAAAAATTGTTGTCGGCTTTTTGTATGATCAGATCATAGAACTCTTCGACCGCGTCCAGATACTGCTGAAAATCATAATCGGCCCAGGCCTGTCGTTCCAGGTCTACAATGCGTTCAAATTCTTTAAAGTCATCGACCGTATAATGATCGACCCCTCTTTCCAGTGCATATTGCAACAAAACCAAACGAAGCTCATAGACATCGGTGGTTTCTTTTTTGTCGCTTTGAATTACACTGCATCCCCGGTTGGGAATGATTTTTACATAGCCTTCCGCTTCCAGTGTGTGCAAAGCCGAACGGATCGGCGTGCGTCCGATCCCGAAGGCTTCCTGTATACTGCGCTCCGTCAGCTGCGTTCCGGGCGCCAGCTTTCGTTCCAGGAGGGCTTCTTTTATTTTACGGTACGCGTATTTCTCCAGCGTTTCATTTTCTTTTTTGTTTTGCAACGGCAACCTCTCCTCGCACGATCGTATGTCGTGCTTTTCCATTGGTATATTCTTATAGTTTACTAATACCCAGCGGAAATTGCGAATCCCTTTTCTTCTCTCCATTTATTTTCATTCTTTTTCGTTGAATAAGGCGAATATTTTTCCATCTGAGTAATATTCTTTCCTACCTTCTCTATAAAAATCTATTGCATCCAGGGTCTTGCAGCCGTTTAGACGCAAAATATGTAACTGTATAATTCTTCATAGCGAGATATTTTTGACAAATTAAAGCGTAGGAAACCGTTGACATCCGTTTCTAAGCGTGCTACGATAGCTTTAACCTAATTGTTGAACAATTTTGTTCAACACATAGCGAAAGGAGGCTCCGGGAAGAAACCGAATTTTTGCAGTATAAACATAGATTTATAAAAAGGAGGCTTTACATGGACAAACCAGAGAGAAAACCCAGAGAAATCGGAATGGTGGAAGCAATCCTCTTACTTATTGTCGTGGTCGGGGTCATATTGGTCAACTCCATCTTTCTGAAAATCGGAACCGGCTTATCCGTTTTATCGGTTGCCATGATCGTTGCGGCCTATGGCATGCTCTTTTTGCGGGTGCCGTGGGAAAAAATGCTGGATGAAATCCTAAAAACCTTTCAGGTAGGCATGGGCGCCGTGCTGATTTTGCTCATGGTCGGGATCCTCGGAGCATCGTGGATCATCAGCGGGACCATACCCATGCTGATCCGCTACGGTTTACAGCTGATTAATCCTTCGGTGTATCTTTTGATTGCCTTTTTGCTTTGTGTGGTTCTGGGCGTGGCCATGGGCTCGGCCTGGGGCTTGATCGGCAGTGTGGGTCTGGCTTTAATGGGCGTTGCCCAGGGCCTGGGTATCCCCGCTCCGATCGCTGCTGCGGCGATTGCCGGCGGTGCTTATGTAGGCGACATGTGGAGTCCATTTTCCGATATCCCCAATCTGGCTGCCGCCACCACGCGCGGCAACTCCTTTGATGTGTTTCGGGCCATGATTCCCACGCAGATACCGGCGCTGATTGTATCGGTAGCCTTCTATCTGATTCTTGGCATTATGACTTCCAAAAGCGGAAGCTATGACAATTCTTCCGTACTGGCGATACAGAATACGCTGTCCGGCGTCTACCAATGGAATATACTGCTTCTTATCCCGCCCGTCATTGTGATCGTGGGATCGGTGATGCAGTTTCCCACCATACCGGTACTCACCTCCAGCGCGCTCGTTGCCGTCGCGCAGGCCGTGATCCATCAGGGAATGGACTTTGCAGCAGCCTTTAACGCCCTGTATAACGGTTCTGTTTCCAACACCGGAATCGAAGCGATCGACGGTTTGCTCTCCGGCGGAGGGATGCTGAATATGATGAGCCTGATCCTGATCATTTTCTGCGCGTTCATTTTTGCCGGTATACTGGAAGGCTGCGGCGTACTGAACCCCATTATGACAAAGCTCACTTCCGTAACAAAGAGCCGGGGCCTGATCATACTCATCAGCATGCTGACCGGTATCCTGAGCATTTATCTCACCGCCAGTGTCTATGTTGCCATCATACTCAACACACGAATCTGGGCGGAAGTGTACCGTAAAAACGGGATGAGCACGCTGAATCTGGCGCGCACCATGGCGGGCGGTATCTCCAACTGGGGCATGATTGTTCCGTGGTCCGGTGGTGTGGTGATGATTGCCGGGGTGTACGGCATCGGCTGGACACAGTATGTTCCGTTCCTGATCTGCACCTTCGCCAGCATGTTCTTCATTATTCTCTTCGGTTTTATGAACAAGTTCATTATTCCCCTGGAGGATGATGAGCTTGAACTTACCACTACGGTGGAATAACGCATCGTAGCGTAAATAGAAAGGAGTTAGAAGTGGTTAAGAAAATCTGTATTATGGGAGCAGGAAACGGCGGTTTTGCCGCCGCAGCGGATCTGACCCTGCGCGGCTATGAAATCACCCTGTATGAAGACGAACGCTTTGCTGAAAGCATCCGAGGCATCCGCGATGACGGCATTATCCATGTAGACGGAGTAGGACCGGTCGGAGAGGCAAAAATCCACAAGATCACAACCGATCTGGCCGATGCCCTGTCTGATGTGGACCTCGTAATGCCGATCTCCCCTGCCTATGCACAGGAAGCGGTGGCAAATAGCCTGGTTCCGCATATAAAAGAAGGCATGGTCATCTGCCTGACCCCCGGCAGCTGCGGCGGTTCGCTGGTATATGCCAAAGTCTTTCACGAAAACGGCGTCTACGACAAGGTTAAGCTCTGTGAAATGGCGACTCTGCCGTATGCGACGCGCAAAATCAACGACCATACGGTACGCATCTTACTGGAAACCAAACTCTTGTACTTTGCGGCCTTCCCCGCAAAAAACAATCAGGAATTGTTTGACCTGATCAAGCCCATTTATCCCAAATTGGAATTGGTTACCGATGTGCTGGAGTCGGCGTTAAACAACGGAAACATCACCAGTCATCCCGCCCCGGTCGTTTTGAACGCCGGCAAGATCGAATACTACGGCAAACACTTCCACTACAAAGAAGGGATCACGCCGTCAGTGGCAAAAGTCAACTGGGAAGTCGACAAAGAACGGCTGGCTATCTGCGAAGCCTTCGGCTACAAGCCGGTCAATGCACTGGACCGCTTGTATCTGACGGGCTATACGCTCCAGGCCGATACCCTGTACGATGCTTATCAGGGCAGCGAAGGGATCTTTTTGGATATTGAAGGGCCCAATGACTTAAGCGGCCGCTACTTAACGGAAGACGCACCTATGTCTCTTATTTTCTGCACCGATGTAGCCGGTATCGTCGATGTGGATACGCCGGTGATGCAGGCGGTTGGGGTATTGGCGTCCGCCTTGCGCAGCGAAAACTATTTTGAAACCGGCCGTACACTGGACAAAATCGGTTTGGAAAACAAAAACCGCGACGAAGTCCTGGCTTTCTTGCAGGAAGGATACTGATCCGGTCGGATGCTTACACAAAAAA
>JAAYQA010000067.1 GCA_012519495.1 Tissierellia bacterium
TCGCCACCGGGAATAACGGTGTCTTTTGTAATGCCGAGTGCACGGATGGCTGACGTATTCAGCGCGGTGACATTGCCGCAGGTGCGGTGAAGCATGACGGGCACGGTGTCTGTAATGCGATCCAGATCGTCTTTTGTCAGATACCAGGGCTCGGAAAAATAGTCGTGATTCCAGCCACGGCCGGACAGGATCGGCAAATCCGGATGCCCGGCATAAAAATCCTGTGCTGTTTTTATCGCTTCTTCTACAGAGCGGGCTTGGGACAGATCACACGCGCCTGTGGCAAAACCGGTCTGAATAAAGTGCATGTGGCTGTCGTTTAAGCCGGGCAATACCGTATGCCCTTCCAGGTTCACTACATGGGAACCGGCTTCCGGTTCCGCGTCCACCGCGGTGATCACACCGTCCCGGATGGAAAGAGAGCGGGCATAGGCACCCGCTCCGCAATAGATTTTTCCGTTGGTTAAATGAATTCGCATGGCTATCTCACAAAAACCCATTCGCCGTCGACCATGGTGCGAAGCACCTGAATGTCTTTGATCTCAGCGGGATCCACCGTGAAAATATCGCGGTCCAACACGATCAGGTCGGCCACCTGGCCTTCCTGCAGACGTCCTTTGAAGTTCTCTGATCCTTCGTTCCAGGCACTGCCTGCCGTATAGGCATCGACCGCTTCCGCCACCGTACAACTGTGTTCGGGCGCAAAGCCACCGGCGGGGGTTCCGTCGATCCGCTGCCGGGTTACCGCACAGTAAATACCGGGGAAGGGATTGCAGTTTTCCACCGGAGAATCCGACCCGAAGCTCACATGCGCGCCGCGGCGGATCAATGTGCCGAAAGCATAGGAGGTGCGTGCGATTTCTTCGCCTACACGGTCTTCCAGAATCTGCAGGTCATAGTCTAAAAAGATCGGCTGATACAAAATCGCCAGATTGTTTTCCACAATGCGATCCAGCTGTTCGCTGCGGGTGATCTGACAGTGATTGATCCCGTGCCGCAAAGGATTTTCCGTGCCGCCATTGGCAGCCACATAGGCGTCGATCACCGCTTCCACCGCCCCGTCGCCGATTGCGTGGGTCACACAGCGCAGGCCGGATTCCGAAGCCAGGGTAACCAGCGCGTTGATTTGTTCTCTTGTCATGGCTTCCACCCCGCGGTTTCCGGGATCGTCGGCGTAGTCGTCCAGCATTTCTGCCGTACGGGCGCCCAAAGAGCCGTCTTTGAAGAGCTTCAGCGCACCGCGCCGCAGCCAGCGTTCCCCGTAGTCGGCATCGTTTTGATATTCTGTGGCCAGGAAGTTGCGCAAACCTTCAATGCTTTGGAAGTTTTGCTGCAGACTGTAGCGCAGGGGCATCCGGTTTTCGCGGTACAAATTGTGCAGCGCTTCAAAAATCCTGGGCGCTTCCTCGTTGGAAGGATCCCCCGACTGCACGGAGGTGATCCCGACGGATACGGCGTATTCGGCTCCGCGCAGAAAATCATCTTCTATATCTTCCACCGTTTTTTCCGGTAGGAGCGTGTAGGCAAGATAAATCGCATTTTCATTAAAACGGCCATTGGGTGTGCCGTTTTCGTCCCGTTCGATTTCCCCGCCGTCAACAACGGTGCTGTCGGTTATATCGAGGGTTTCTATGCCGTAGGTATTTGTTGTGACCAAATGACCGCAAACGCGGGTCAGGATCACAGGGATATCGGTGGTAATCTGATCGGCATCGTTTCGGTCCAGCAGGCGCACATCGCCCGAGGTAAAATAATCCTGATTCCAGCCTCTGCCGTACAAGACCGGAATATCCGGATGGGCTTCGTGAAACTCGCGTGCCAGGCGGATAATATCCTCCACCGAACGCGCAGGGGTCAAGTCGCAGATCGTCATGGTCGAACCCACCGACATCAGGTGCATATGGCTGTCGTTGATTCCCGGGAGAACCGTGCGTCCTTCCAGATCAAAGGTCTGATCGGCAGCACCTAAATCCTCTGCATGACCGATCTGGACAATCATGCCGTCTTCGATGGCAAGTGCTTCTACGAAGTGGTCTTCATTTACATAGATTTTTCCGTTTACCAAATGGGTTCTCATATTAAGCCTCCTGTTGTTGTCGTCGGTTGCGTGCGCCAAAAGCGTAGTATACGGCGATACCGATCAAGGGGATAGACAGGCCCATAATCGAGGTAACCGGGTCTTCCATCAGGGTGTTGATCAGCAGGCCGAAAAAGATCAGTGCGGTTACTATAACCGTCACGGGATACAAAAAGACTTTGTACGGTCTTTTCAGATCAGGGAACTTCTGTCGGTACCGGAATACCGCAATCACAGTCAGCATACTGAAAAGCATGCTGGAGAATACCACCAAAGAGGTCAGCTGATTCAGATTGCGCAGAAGAACCAGCACGATTGAGATCAATCCCTGGACAATCAGTGCGGACGTCGGCACGGCATACTTCGGGTGCAGTTTTTTGAAGCTGTTAAAGAAGTGCCCGTCCTGTGCCATGGCGTAGTGCATACGCGGAAACGCCAGTACGCATCCGTTCAATGAACCGAAGATGGAGACAATCATCCCCACAGATACCAGTGTGGCACCGGCCGGACCCAACAGAGCCTGCGCGGCAAAGGTGCCTAAATACAGTTGATCCGATGCAAGCAGCGACTGGATCTGTTCAAACGGAAGCACCCGGTAGATTGCGTAGTTAAACAGCGTATAGAGTAATGTTATACCCCCGATGGCGATCATTATGGCGCGGGGCAGGTTTTTCTCCGGCTGGCGGATTTCTTCGGTAACGGTATTCAGATTGGTCCAGCCCTCATAAGCCCAAAGGGTTGCAACTACGGCAAATGCCAGCATACCGAAAAGAGAAAAGATGCTGCCGCTTCCTTCCACAGGCTGAAGCGATAAATTGGGAGTCACCGTTCCCCGGACCAGACCGAGGATAAGTATAATAGCGATCGGGATGATCTTTGCAATCATAGAAACATTTTGCAGGCGCGATCCTAATTTCACGCCGAAGCAGTTTACGACAGTAAGACCGATAATCAACAGGATGGCGACCATTTTGATCGTCATTTCACTCATGGGAATAAAGGCCGTCAGTATCGATGGCAAGGCAATAGCCAATGCCGCGATAGAGCCGGGGCCGCCCAAGGCCCAGCTGGAAAAGCCGGACATAAAGCCGACTACGGGATGAAACGCTTCGCGCAGATACACGGCCGTACCGCCGGCGCGCGTGTCGGATGCGCCCAATTCCGCATAACACAGGCCCCCCAATAAAGAGACAATACCGCCCACGATCCAGGCTACCAGAGCCAGTCCCAGGCTCATGCCGGTTCGCATCAGGACATACGATCCCAGATAGAAAATACCGGAGCCGACCATGATGCCTCCAATAATGCTGATGCCTCCAAAGAGGCTGATTTCTCTTTTAAACTGTACGGGTTGGGTTTGTGTTTCGGGTATGTCAGTCGTTAAAACGCCTGTTTGCTGTACAACGGGATGTTCCATTTTTTTCCTCCTGATTAAGTAAAAGTAGCGATAGGTTTACCTGGGTCAGCCCGACTTTGCGGGCAAAAGTTTGTCGGATTCTTTCATAGTAGGTTCTCCTTTTCATAAAAAAAGCTCCGCCCCTGTACAGGGCGAAGCCGATTCGCGTTACCACCTATATTCACAACATCCTCACGAATGTTGCCTCTTCGGGTACCAACATACCCTATTGCTGTAACGGGCAAACCCGCCTTACCATCTCTTAGTCCGGTAAGATGCTCGGAGTCTTTTTTCTGCAGCCGTTTCATCGCGAACTTTCACCGTGCGTTCGCTCTCTGTGGATGTCCGGGGCGCATACTCGTCTCGTCAGCGCTGTGATATTGAAGATAGTATATCGGGGTCATTCATCCTTGTCAAGCGTTATTAGAATAAAATTATTTTCCGGGTATGTATGTGTATAAAACAACAAACCAATCGTATCTGGACAGGCGGACCGGACCCTGACGGCAATAAGGTTGCTTTGCAACTATATCGCTGGATCGGGGACGGAGACCTGGAAAACGGACCCGATGGGGCGGATCCGCTGGATGAATTTGCCAACGGCGTACTGATTCCCAAAGAAGCGGTCGGCGAGGTTCATTATGTCGATCAGCAAACCGGATGGTCGTCGCAGAAGCTGAACGATATTTATAATCACGAAGGACAACCGTATCAGTATACGATCCGGGAAGTGCATTCCCCGTATACGGTGTGGCCGAATCCCGAGCGTTATGAACAAAAAATCACGGGAAACAAAGAAACCGACGCAGACGGGAATCCAACCGCATGGAACTTCACGGTTTCAAACGAGTACCGTAGTCCGCAGACGGATATCGTTGCATCCAAAATATGGATCGGCGGCGATTATTCGTATCCGCGGATTCTGATTGATCTGTTCCGTTATCCGGAGGGGAATGAGCAGGAGAAGGAACTGGTTGTGGACGGAAAGTCTTCCGCTACCACGCAATTTAGCCCCTATCACGTGTACAAAGAGATGGATCTTACAAATGAAGAGGGCATCCCCTATGTATACCGGATCGAAGAGCGCGAAATAACGGAGCTGACGCAGGAATTAATCGGTCTTGGGTTTACACAGGCAGATATCGACGCATTACAGAACTATAAGACCGAAAGAAATAAGGAAGAAGATCCGCTGGGAGTGAATGATGAGAATCTCTCTATCATCAACCGCTATGTTTCGCCGCTCATTAAGGTAAATGCAACAAAAGTGTGGGAGGGAGGCAATCCAGACAATCGTCCGGTTGTAACCTTGCAACTTTTGCAAAACGGCGTTCCCTATAATGGAGAAGAAGGCGAAA
>JAAYQA010000068.1 GCA_012519495.1 Tissierellia bacterium
GTCATGCAGATCGTATCCGGCGGATAAAAAAACGGGAGGCGTTGTGCCTCCCGTTTGCGTATCCGATTTTACAGATTGGATGCTTTTCCGTCGCAGCCGAGCACGTTTACGATTTTGTGCTTGACGAGTTCTTTGATAGCTGCGCGGGCGGGTTTCAGATACTGGCGCGGGTCAAAGTCGGCCGGGTTTTTCGCGAAGTGTTCACGAATGGTGGCCGTCATGGCAAGGCGCAGATCCGAGTCGATATTGATTTTGCAGACAGCGGATTTGGCCGCTTCGCGGAGCATTTCTTCCGGAATGCCGATCGCGTCGGGCATATCGCCGCCATAGGTGTTGACTTTGCGGACCAGTTCCTGCGGAACCGAACTGGAACCATGCAGCACGATCGGGAAGCCCGGCAAACGGCCGACAATGTCTTCCAAGATGTCAAAACGCAGCTGGGGTTTCTGACCGGGTTTGAATTTGAATGCGCCGTGGCTTGTGCCGATGGCGATGGCCAGGGAGTCGACACCGGTGCGCTCAACAAAGTCCTGTACCTGTTCGGGTTTTGTGTAGGATGCATCGTCCGCATCGACCGATACTTCGTCTTCCACGCCGGCGAGGGTGCCTAATTCGCCTTCGACAACGACGCCGCGTGCGTGGGCGTATTCTACGACCTCGCGGGTTTGGCGCACATTTTCTTCATACGGCAGGGAGGAACCGTCAAACATAACGGAGGTGAATCCGCCGTCGATACATTGTTTGCAGATTTCAAACGAGTCGCCGTGGTCCAGATGCAGGGCAATGGGAAGGTCGGTGACTTCCAGTGCGGCTTCGACGAGTTTTACCAGATATTCGTGATTGGCATACGCGCGTGCACCTTTGGAAACCTGGAGAATCAAGGGCGCGTCAACTTCTTTGGCTGCTTCTGTGATTCCCTGGATGATCTCCATATTGTTCACATTAAATGCGCCGATGGCATAGCCGCCGTCATACGCTTGCTTGAACATTTCGGTTGTGGTTACTAATGGCATAGGGGCCTCCTTATAGGTTCGGTAAAGTGAGCGGTTCACTATGCCCATTGTATTGCTTGCGGGTGAGATCGTCAAGTAAGACAAATTTTATTGACACAAATTAGGAAAAGAGTGCGATTCTTCTCTTGCAAGGGTATAATAGTGGTGTAACAAATTATAAGGGGGTACATGATGAAAAAACGTTATTTAGCGTTGCTGTTGGTTTTGGTACTGGCACTGGTTGCCTGCAATCCCGAAGCAACCGGTGACGCTACGGAAGCACCGGCAACCGATGCAGGGGAAGCGGAAGTTACCGAAGCGGCGGATACCGGTGATACGGAAGCTACCGAAGAAACTGAAGGCGACGAAACCGAACCCGCCGGCGAAGGAACCGGTTCCGACCTGAAAGTCGGTATGGTTACCGATGAAGGCGGCGTAAATGACCAAAGCTTCAACCAGTCCGCATGGGAAGGAATGGAGCGTGCGGAAGAAGAATTGGGCGTTGGCGTTTCTTATGTGGAATCCCACAATGAAAGTGACTATGCACCGAACTTTGACACCTCGCTTGAGCAGGGCAATCAGCTGATCTGGGGGATCGGATTTATGCTGGCGGATGCTTTGAATGCAGCAGCCGAAGCCAATCCGGAAACCAATTATGCGCTGGTTGACAGTGTGGCCGCAGAAGGCCTGAACAATGCGGTATCGGTTCTGTTTAAAGCCGAACAACCGTCCTTCCTCGTCGGCTATATTGCCGCGCACATGACCGAATCCAACAATGTCGGATTTATCGGCGGTGTGGAAGGCGACATCATCTGGGGCTTTGAATACGGCTATCGCGCAGGGGTGGCTTACGGCGCGAAAGAATTAGGCAAAGAGATTGAAGTCCAGGTACAATATGCGAACTCCTTTACGGACTCCGCTATCGGTAAAGCGATTGCGAAAACCATGTACGGGAATGGCGCGGACATCATCTTTTCCGCTGCGGGTGACGTAGGTACCGGTGCGATTGAAGAATCCAGAGAAGCACACTCGGAAGAAAAACCTGCCTACGCGATCGGCGTAGACCGCGACCAGAACTATCTGTCTCCGGAAACGGTTATTACCTCAGCCGTTAAACGCGTAGACGTCGGTGTCTACAATGTCATCAAAGAAACCGTAGAAAACGGCTTCCCGGGCGGCCAGGTTATCACCTATGGTCTGCAGGACGGCGGCGCGGTTGATATTGCCGAAACATCGGATCAGCACGTACCGGCCGAAGTTTTGGAAAAAATTGATCCGCTGAAAGAGCAGATCATCAACGAGGAAATTGTAGTTCCTTTCAACGAAGAAACCTTTGAAACCTGGCTGGCTGAGCAGTAAGCAACCGGCTGATGAAACGACGGGAGCTGTCATACAAACTTTGGCAGCTCCCGATTTTTATAGAAGGGAGGCTTTTGGTGAAAGAGAATAAGAGCAAAGGTGTCATCCCGGAAGAGGAATTGCCCGTAGCGGTTGCAGAAGATCTGCCTGTAGCGGATAAGGAAGCCCTTGACAAACCCGACACGCACGGTCCGATTGTCCACATGCGGGGCATAACCAAACGTTTCGGGAACTTTACGGCCAATCACGATATCGATTTTCAGGTGGAAAAACAGGAGATTCACGCTCTTTTAGGCGAAAACGGGGCGGGAAAAACCACGCTGATGAACATTCTGTACGGTTTGTACGAACCCACAGAAGGCGATGTATACATTCGCGGCGAAAAAATGCAGTTTACCGGTCCGACCGATGCGATCAAAGCCGGTATCGGCATGGTGCATCAGCATTTTATGCTGGTGGAGAATTTTACAGTGCTGGAAAATATAATGCTTGGCCGGGAACGCACAAAATCCTTAAACCGTCTGGATAAAAAAACGGCGGAAAAAGAAATACAGGCCTTGTCCGAAAAATACGGACTGAAGGTAGACTTACATGCAACGGTAAACGATATCAGCGTCGGTATGCAGCAGCGGGTGGAAATCCTGAAGGCATTGTACCGCGGAGCTGACATCCTCATTCTGGACGAACCGACAGCCGTTTTGACACCGCAGGAGATCACAGAAATTACCGGAATTATTAAAGATTTGTCCGAACAGGGGCGAACCATTATTATCATCACGCACAAATTGCGTGAAATTAAGCAATTGGCGGACAAGGTGACCGTCATACGCCGCGGCGAAAAAATTGATACGCTGGATGTAGCAACCACCACGGAAGAGGAAATGGCCAATATGATGGTGGGGCGGCAGCTGATGGAAGTGGTAAATCCGCGGGATGACAGAAAAGAAGGCCTCGTGCTCCGGGTGGAAGATCTTCAGGTACGCGACAATCGCAATCTGCCCAAAGTAAAGGGGCTGGACCTGGAACTGTACCGGGGTGAGATACTCGGGATCGCAGGAATCGACGGAAACGGGCAGTCGGAGCTGATCGAGGCACTGACGGGCCTGCGGAAAGTGGAAAGCGGTCATGTGTATATCGGCGAGGAAGAGATTACCCATAAAACGCCGCATCAGATCATTGACGCAGGGATCGGGACGATACCGGAAGACCGGCAGCGCCGCGGGCTTGTGCTGGATTTTACAGTCGAAGAAAACATGGTGCTCAAGGATTTTGCAACCGATACATTCTCCGATAAAGGAAGAATCAAACACAAGGCGGTCCATGATCACGCGGTGGATCTGTCGGAACGCTTTGATGTGCGTCCGAGAAATCCGGAGCTGGCGGCGCGGTCTCTTTCCGGCGGGAATCAGCAGAAGGTCATACTGGCCAGGGAGATTTCCCTGGGACCGGATGTGCTGATCGCCGCCCAGCCGACGCGGGGCCTGGATGTGGGCGCGATCGAATATGTGCATCGCTTTTTGCTGGAACAGCGGGCACAGGGACGGGCGGTACTGCTTTTGTCGTTTGAACTGGACGAGGTTATGGACCTTTCCGATCGGATCGCCGTCATCTACGACGGCAAGATCGTGGCGCAGATGCCCGCGCAGGATGCAAACGAACGGGAACTGGGACTGTTGATGGCAGGAGGCGCGTATGAAAAAGCAGAATAGGGTTCTTTTAACGCTGTTCTCCGTGTTTTTGGGGATTTTAGTGGGTGCATTGGTTCTTTTGGTGGCGGGCTACAATCCGCTCGAAGCCTATGCACAATTATTCCGGGGCGTATTCAGCAATCCGAAATACATCTCCTGGGCGATCATCCGCTCCACGCCGATTATACTTACCGGGATCTCCGTTGCCTTTGCCATGCGCACCGGTTTGTTCAATATCGGGGCCGAGGGACAGTTTGTAATGGGTTCACTGGGCGCGGCGCTGGCCGGCTACTTTTTGAAACTGCCGCCGGGTCTGCACGCGCTGGTTGCTATTCTGACCGGTGCCTTGTTCGGCGCGGTTTGGGGCGGCATCGCCGGCTTTTTAAAAGCCCGGCGCGGCATCAACGAAGTCATCACGACCATCATGCTGAACTGGATCGCCATCTACTTCAGCAATTTCATCATGGGAACCAAAGCGTTTGTCGGCAATCATGTGCAGGTAAGTAAAGAGATTCTTCCTTCCGCATCCACACGGATGCTCGCCGAGTTTAAAACCTCACCGGAAGGACGCGAATTCCTGGCACGCATCCCCGGTGCGGTCGATTTTTTCTCGACACATGTGAACTGGGGTTTTGTGATTGCCATACTCATGGGCTTTTTGGGCTGGTATCTACTGAAAAACACGACAAAAGGCTATCAGCTGCGGGCCGTCGGCCTCAACAGCGACGCCGCAGAATACGCCGGGATCAATGTCAAAAAGAATGTATTGCACGCCATGCTTTTGGCCGGTATGTTTGCCGGGATCGGCGGCGCAACACAAATGCTCGGCGTTTCGCACAGGGTGAGCCTTTTGGCAGGCGCACAGGGCTTCGGGTTTGACGGCATTGCCGTCGCGCTCATAGCCGCGTCGAATCCCCTGGCCTGTATCCCCGCGGGACTTTTGTTTGGCGCCTTGCAATACGGCGGCACGTCCATGCAGTCGCAATTGCGCATTCCGTTTGAAGTTATCAATATCATTATCGGGATGATCGTGCTCTTTGTCGCCATGCCGTATCTGTTTACGCTCATATCCGAGAAATTCGGAATCGGAAGAAAAAAGGAGGGGAAGACCGATGACGTGGAATGATATCGGGACAATTTTAGGGATTACTTTAATGTATGCTTCGCCTCTAATGTATGGATCCCTTTCGGGGGTTATGTCGGAAACCACCGGTGTGGTCAATATCGGGATCGAAGGCATGATGACGATCGGCGCCTTTGCCGGTGCCGCAGCGGCTTACTTCAGCGGCAATGCCTGGATCGGTTTTTTGGCAGCGGGTTTATCGGGTCTGTTTATCGCCCTGTTTCATGCCGTTGCGACGATCCGCTTCCGCGCGGATCACGTCGTATCGGGTATTGCGATCAACTTTATCGGCCCGGGCTTTGCGCTCTTTCTGACCAAACTGCTGTTTGACGGCGCGGCCAATACTCTGCCTCTGGACAATACCATGAAGATGCCCAAATGGTTTGCCGATGTGTTTCCGGCGGGCACGGTACTCGATCAGATCTTTGACCAGTATGCCACCGTCTACATTGCGTTTTTGCTGGCTGTTTTCATCTGGATCCTCCTGTACAAAACCAAAACAGGGCTGCGTCTGCGTTCGGTAGGGGAACACCCGAAGGCCGCGGATACCCTGGGCGTACCGGTCTATCTGATGAAGTATATCGGTGTATTGAGCTCCGGTTTTCTGGCAGGACTCGGCGGAGCCGCTTTGTCGATGGCGATTATATCCAGCTTCCGGCCGACTCTGGTTTCCGGGCAGGGCTTTATCGCCCTGGCGGCCATGATATTCGGTCGCTGGACTCCGCACGGGGCCATTTTGGGCTGCCTGCTCTTTGGCCTGGCACAGGGTTTGGTTGTGTTTTTGGGCGGCGGCCGCCTGCCGATTTCCGAACAGCTTCTTTCGACGCTGCCTTATGTGATTACGCTGGTCGTATTGCTGTTCTCCAAATCATCTGCAGGCCCCAAAGCCAATGGTGTGAATTATATAAAGGAATAGGATCGAAAAAGAGACCCCGCGCGGGTCTCTTTTTGCGGTAAAAAAGCCTTGCGGAGCGATTTACCAAAGTAAATTTCTTTGTTGTTTGAGGGAAAACATATGCTTTTGTGTTAAATAAGATAAAAGTTAAACAAATTTTGAATTGAGTGTAAGAAACGGGGTTTTTTGGGGTAGATATGTTCCAGCGGGCGTGATAGTCCCGATTTACACAGAACTGAAGGAGGAATGTATACTATGGCTATGAAAGTAGCAATCAACGGATTCGGAAGAATCGGACGCGATGTGTTTCGCATTATTTTCGAGGACGACTATGATATCGATCTGGTCGCCATCAATGCTTCCGGTGACCGTAAGACCAATCTCCATATTTTCAAATATGACTCTCTTTACGGCCGATTTGACGGAGACGTTACCTTAGATGAAGAAGGAAACTTTGTAGTAAACGGAAAGACCATTAAAACGCTGGACGAAAGAGATCCGGAAAAACTGCCCTGGGGCGAATTGGGTGTCGACCTGGTTATCGACACGACCGGCGCATTCCGCGACCGCGAAGGCTTGAGCAAGCATTTGAATTCCGGCGCGAAGAAAGTGATTGTAACGGCACCGGCCAAAGGCGACGATATCACGATCGTTATGGGTGTAAACGAAGACAAATACGATCCGGAAAAACACAATATTATTTCCAATGCATCGTGCACAACAAACTGTTTGGCACCGGTAGCCAAAGTGCTGTCGGATACCTTCGGGATTGAAAAAGGCCTGATGACAACGATTCACGCGTACACATCCGACCAGGTTATTCACGACAAAAAACACAAAGACCTGCGTCGTGCCCGCGCGGCGGCTCTGTCCATTATTCCGACCACGACGGGTGCTGCCAAGGCAGTCGCGCTGGTTCTGCCGGAGCTCAAAGGCAAAATGAACGGTTTTGCCGTTCGCGTACCCACCCCGACGGTTTCCTTGGTGGACCTGACGGTAGAACTCAGCAAAGAAGCAAGCAAAGAAGAAATCAACGAAGCAATGAAGAAGGCGTCGGAAGGCGATATGAAGGGAATTCTGGAATATGAAGAAGATCCGTTGGTATCCATCGACTTCCAGGGCAGCCCGTACTCCTCCATTTTCGACCCGGAGCAGACGATGGTTATGGGCAATATGGCCAAAGTAGTTTCCTGGTATGACAATGAGTGGGGTTATTCCAAACGCGTTGTTGACCTCGCCAAAATGATCGCCGACCGTTAAACAAAACCACTGGCCCGGCCGTATGGCGCGGGCCGGTTTTTTTGCAAAGGAGAAGATGCTATGCTTGACAAAAAAACACTGAAAGATCTGGATGTACAAGGTAAAAAAGTCATTGTACGGGTGGACTTCAATGTGCCGATGAAAAAAGGCGCGGTGGGAGAAATTGCCGATGATGTGCGTATCCGCGCAGCCCTTCCCACGATTGAATATCTCCTGGAAAACGGCGCGGCCGTGCTTTTGCTGTCTCACCTCGGACGTCCCAAAGGGGAAGCCAAACCGGAGTTTTCGCTGGCACCGGTCGCAAAAAGACTCGGGGAGCTGCTGGACAAAGAAGTGAAATTCTATGATTCGGAAACCGTTGTTGACGACTCGGTTAAAGAAAAAGCGAAGAATCTGCAGCCCGGGGAGATTGCCCTTTTGCAAAACACGCGCTACAGAAAAGAAGAAGAAAAAAATGACGTAGGCTTTGCCAAAGAGCTTTCGGAATTAGGGGATCTGTATGTAAATGATGCATTCGGCACCTCGCACCGGGCGCATGCGTCCAATGTAGGTCTGGCGTCCAATTTGCCGTCTGCGATCGGTTTTCTGGTCCAGAAGGAAGTGGATTCCATGGCCAATATGCTGGAAGATCCCAAGCGTCCTTTTGTGGCGATCATGGGCGGTGCCAAGGTTTCCGACAAAATCGGCGTGATCGAGAATCTTTTGTCGAAAGTGGACACGCTTTTGATCGGTGGCGGTATGGCGTATACATTCCTGAAAGCACAGGGCTATGAGATCGGCCGTTCGCTTCTGGAAGCCGATAAGGTCGAGTTGTCGGCGGAACTGATCGACAAGGCAAAAAGCCGCGGCGTCAATCTGCTCTTGCCTTTGGATGTGGTCATTGCAAAAGAGATTGATGAAAACGCAGAGACGGAAATTGTAGATATTACAGAAATTCCGGCAGATATGGAAGGACTGGATATCGGGCCGAAGACACGTGATTTGTTTGCGGAAGAAATTGCCCGTGCAAAAACCGTGGTCTGGAACGGACCGATGGGCGTGTTTGAAGTAACTCCGTTTGCAGCGGGGACCAACGCCGTTGCCAAAGCGCTCGCCGAAGCGGATGCGGTAACGATTGTCGGCGGCGGCGACAGTGCGCTGGCGATTGAACAGGCAGGTCTGACCGATCAGATCAGCCATGTGTCCACCGGGGGTGGCGCATCACTGGAACTGTTGGAAGGAAAAGAATTGCCGGGCATTGCGGCAATGGAGGATAAATAAGCTATGAAGATCATTGCCGGAAACTGGAAAATGAACACCGGGATTGAAGAAGCCGGCAAGCTGGCGCAAGCCATTGCGGAAAAACCGGTAAAAGACGGCGTACGCGCCGTCGTATGCCCGCCCTTTACGCATTTGCAAACGGTGGGCGCGCAACTGAAAGACACGGACTATGCACTGGGTGCACAGAATATGAGTCCGTATGATGACGGAGCCTATACCGGGGAAATTTCGGCAAAAATGCTGAAGGAATTAGGCGTTGCCTATGTGATTTTAGGCCATTCCGAACGGCGCGAGATCATGGGGGAAACCGATGCTCTCGTACGGGAAAAGATGGAAAAGGCCCTGAAGGAAGACCTCGTCCCGATCGTTTGTGTCGGGGAGAATCTGGAACAGCGCGAAGCCGGCAAGGAAAAAGACGTGGTCGGCAAGCAGGTCGCTGCGGTTTTGGAAAATGCCGCTGCGGATCTGTCTTCTGTCGTTATTGCCTATGAGCCGATCTGGGCCATCGGAACCGGTAAAACGGCTTCGGCTGAACAGGCGGAAGAAATGTGCGCCTTTATCTACGAACAGGTCGAGAAATTTGTACCCGGCAAGACGCTTCCTGTTTTGTACGGGGGCTCGGTAAAACCGGAAAATGTCGAAGAATTGCTGGCGCAGCCGCATATTGACGGCGCTCTGGTTGGCGGAGCCAGCCTGAAAGCGGACAGCTATCACAAATTGGTGGAGGGCCGCGCATGAAAAAACCGTTCCTGCTGATGATTCTGGACGGTTGGGGCTTGGGAGAAGAAAGCGAAGGCAACGCGATTGCACAGGCCGAGACGCCGGTGATGGACAGTCTGTGGCAGCAGTATCCGCATACGGAATTAGCTGCCTCCGGATTGGCCGTCGGTTTGCCGGACGGACAGATGGGCAATTCCGAAGTGGGCCATTTGAATATCGGTTCCGGTCGGGTTGTGTATCAGGAACTGACAAAAATCTCCAAAGCTATCAAAGACGGCGCGTTCCAGGAAAATGAAGAGATCAATCTGGCGATTACGCACGCACAAAATCA
>JAAYQA010000069.1 GCA_012519495.1 Tissierellia bacterium
TAGAAATGGTGATGCCCGGCGACAACGCGAAATTCACGATCGAACTGATCACCCCGATCGCCATGGACGAAGGACTGCGCTTCGCGATCCGCGAAGGCGGCCGTACCGTCGGCGCCGGCGTGGTATCGAAAATTCTGTAAGAATTGCCTGAAAAGGAGAATCCACCGTGGATTCTCCTTTTTTTCATCGGTTGAACCGACAGAAAGGAACAGATTGTGTCTATTCTTGCCATACTTCTCTTTTTTGCCGAAATAGTTTTCTTTTTTGGACTGGGTCGGGCCGTGTATCTGCTCTTCAAAATAAACCAATGGCCGATGCCTTTCGTGTTCGGTGTTCTTGCCGTACTGCTGGTGATCGTCACCTGGGCGTTATTTATGTCGCCCAAAGCGGACCGCAGACTGGACAAGCTGCCGCGTGTTCTTGTGATGGCTGCAGGTATGCTTGCAACGGGTTTCAGCCTGCTCAGCCTGGGGGACAAAACGACGGCGCTTGTTTTGCTGGCTTCAGCTGTCATTGCCGTCATCGGGCAATGGCTCATTTACGAAAACTGAAGAGATCGTAGACGGCGTTATTTTGTAGCCTTTACAAAAAACCGCATCAGAAAGAAACGTCCAAGGTTTCTGCGTGCTCTTTTTTCTTTAGCCTTTGAAAGGCATAATTGTCGCAACTGTGTCATATTGGGTATAAAGGGATTATCCTTAGCAATCATTTTACTTTACGAAAGGAAACAATTATGAAAAACTGGGTACTGTATTACAGCCCGCACTGTCCCGACTGCCCACCGGTACTGCGCGATCTCGTGGCAGACGATGCCGATGTGGAATATGTGGATATCACAGGGACGATGCTCTCCCTGAAGCGCTTTTTGTCCTTACGCGATCATTGCGATGCGTTTGCGGCAAAAAAAGAAACCGGGCAGGTAGGTATTCCCGCCTTGGTGAAAAACGACGGGGAAGCCGTTTATTTTACATGGGAAGAGATGGAAGCGGCACATCTTCCGAAACGAAAAGAGAGGCAGAAGTAATCATGACACTGAAGATCAGCACTTCCTCCACGGCGGATTTAAACAAGGCACTGCTGGAAGAGCGGGACATTCAATATATTCCGTTTATTTTTACGATCGACGACAAAGAATACAATGACGATCTCGGGCAGACCATACCGCCAGCGCGCTTTTATGAAATGATTGACAAAGAAGGCGCCATGCCGACAACCTCCCAGATCAATGTGCAAAAGTATATGGCGACCTTTACTCCCTGGCTAAAAGCCGGCCATGACATTTTGTATCTGGAACTGTCATCGGGGATCTCCGGTTCCGCACAGGCGCTGATGGTGGCCAAAGGCATGCTGGAAGAGCAGTTCCCGGACAGGAAACTCTATTTTCATGATTCCCTGTGTGCATCCGCCGGGCTCGGCCTGCTTACGATACTGGCTGCAGACATGCGCGATGCAGGAAAATCCGGTGCAGAGATCGATGCGTGGATCACGGAAAACAAATTGCGCGTGCAGCACTGGTTCTATACGACCGACCTCACGCATTTTCGCCGGGGCGGCCGCGTGTCGGCTGCGTCTGCTGTTGTGGGCGGGCTTTTGAATATATGTCCGCTGCTCCATGTAGATGCCGAAGGCAAGCTGATTCCCGTGGAAAAAGTGCGTGGCAAGAAGAACGTGATGCGAACCACGCTGGACAAAATGAGAGCCCATGCACAAGACGGTACGGCTTACACCGGAAAGTGCTTCATTTCCCATTCGGCAAGAGAGGAAGAGGCCAAAGAGCTGGCCGCCCGGATTGAAGAGCAGTTCCCCCAAATGAAAGAGCCTGTGCAGATTTTTGACATCGGTGCAGTGATCGGTGCGCACACCGGTCCCGGTACGGTGGCCTTGTTTTTCCTGGGCGATACAAGGTAAAGAAAAGCGTAGCGGCATCCAATAAAAGAAAAGGGCGAAGGAGGCAAAAATATTTGCATTCTTCGCCCTATGTGTGTATAATGAACAAGTGTCTTTATTGCAATTGCGATGATTCGAGAGGTTGCGGGAACCTGCCGGTAATTCTCGAGGAGCAGTGCGCCAAAAAGGCGGACGACAGCGATTTGTGCTGCCCGGAAGCCCTTTTTTTACGGGGTGTTATGACACACCCGGGCGGGTGGTAGACAAAAAGCTGAGAGTATGAAGTCATTGCATACGATCAAAGGAGGAAAAAATGGCAAATCAACAAAGGGCAAAACAGCAAAGAATCAGAATTCGATTGCGCGCGTATGACCACGACATTCTGGATCAATCCGCGACGAAAATCGTCGAAGCGACAAAACGTTCCGGTGCGAAGGTTTCGGGACCCATCCCGCTGCCGACGGAAAAGCACATTGTGACCATTATCCGTTCGGTACACAAGCACAAGGATTCGCGCGAACAATTTGAACAACGTACACACAAACGACTGATCGACATCATCAATCCCAATCCCAATACATTGGACGCGCTGAAGAAGCTGAATCTTCCGGCCGGGATCGATATCGAGATCAAGCTGTAAACTTAGGATGATTGCATAGCAATCCGCTGTAAGGAGGAATCTCGTGAAGAGCATTATCGGAAGAAAAATCGGCATGACCCAGATCTTTCAGGAAGACGGTTCGGTCGTCCCGGTGACGGTGGTACAAGCCGGACCCATGACGGTCGTACAGGTAAAGACCGTGGAAAAAGACGGCTACAATGCGATCCAGGTCGGTCTGGAAGAACTGGATGAAAAAAAAGTAAATCAGGCCAAAAAAGGCCATTTTGAAAAAGGCGGTGTCACCCCTTTGCGCGTGCTGCAGGAAATGCGCATCGACGAAGGCGAAGCATTTGAAACCGGACAGGAAATCGCCGTGGATATTTTTGAAGCGGGCGAACGCGTCGACGTGGTCGGCACTTCCAAAGGGAAGGGCACCCAGGGCGCAATCAAACGGCACAATTATTCACGCGGCCGTGAAACCCATGGTTCGAAGTTCCACCGCGCCAGCGGCGCACGTGCTGCCGGTACGTATCCCGGCCGGGTATTCCCGGGGACCAAGGGGGCAGGCCGTATGGGCAACGAACGCGTAACCGTGCAAAACCTGGAAATCGTCCGGGTGGACGCGGAAAACAACATGCTTTTGATCAAAGGGGCCATCCCCGGAAACAAAAACGGTCTGGTGCGCGTCACAAAAACCGTGAAGCAGAACTAATCGGATCCAGAAGGAGTAAGACATGCCTACAATTGATGTTATGAATATACAGGGCGAAAAAGTCGAACAGCTCGACCTGAACGCGAAGGTTTTTGACATTGAAGTCAACGAACACGCGGTATATGAAGCGGTAAAAAACCATCTGGCGAACCGCCGGCAGGGAACCCAGTCGGCGAAGACCCGCACGGAAGTGAGCGGCGGCGGCAGAAAGCCCTGGAGACAAAAAGGAACAGGCCGTGCGCGGCAAGGTTCCATCCGTTCTCCGCAGTGGAGAGGCGGCGGGATTGTATTCGCACCGAAACCCCGCGACTACAGCTACAAAATCCCGAAGAAAGTAAAGAAACTGGCAATGCGTTCGGTATTAACCAGCAAAGTCAGAGACAATGAACTGATCGTCCTGGACGGTATTGCCTTTGATGCGATCGGCACGAAGCATGCTGTAGCAGCCTTACAGGCACTGGGCGCAAAACGAAAAGCGCTGGTGCTTTTGGATACGGTAGACGAAACCGTGATCAAGAGCTTCCGGAATCTGCCGCATGTACGTACTGCGCAGGCGGCCAATGCACATGTGTACGAGATTCTGCGCTATGACTCGTTAATCGCAACGAAAGAAGCCATCCGCAAGCTTGAGGAGGTATTGGCATGATTTCCCCCTACGATATTATCAAACGGCCGATCATCACGGAAAAAAGCATGGGTTTGCAGGATGAACGCAAATATGTTTTTGAAGTCATGAAAAAAGCCAATAAAACGGAGATTAAAAAAGCGGTGGAGACCGTATTCGGCGTGAAAGTAAAGAATGTTACGACGATGAACATGCTGGGCAAGAAAAAACGCCAGGGCATGACCCGCGGCAAAAGACCCGACTGGAAAAAAGCCATCGTCCAACTGACGGACGATTCGAAATCCATCGAATTCTTTGAGAACCTCTAAGAAGGAGAGAAGGAAATATGGGAATCCGAAAATTTAAACCGACCTCTCCGGGTCTGCGCGACATGAGCATCTCCGATTTTGCGGAAGTGACCAAAAGCACACCCGAGAAGTCTTTGACAGTAGACCTGAAAAGAACCGGCGGCAGAAACGCAAGAGGTGTAATCACCGCGCGTCACCGTGGCGGCGGGGCAAAACGCAAATACCGCATAATCGACTTCAAACGAAACAAAGACAATGTGCCGGCAAAAGTAGCCGCCATTGAATACGATCCGAACCGCACGGCCTATATCGCACTTTTGCACTATGTAGACGGTGAAAAACGCTATATCCTGGCACCGCAGGGCCTGCAAGTCGGACAAACCGTGGAAAGCGGCCCCGATGCGGACATCGTTGTCGGAAACGCACTGCCTCTGCGCAATATCCCGATCGGTACGGATATTCACAATGTGGAAATGAAACCCGGCAAAGGCGGCCAACTGGTCCGCACCGCCGGAGCGGAAGCACAGCTGATGGCAAAAGAAGGCAAGTTCGCGCAATTGCGACTGCCCTCCGGCGAGTTTCGTCTCATTCACTTAGACTGCAAGGCCACAATCGGCCAGGTAGGCAATGTCACCCACGAACTGATCACAGTGGGTAAAGCGGGCAAAACCCGTTTGAAAGGCAGACGCCCCCATGTACGCGGTTCCGCCATGAACCCGGTGGATCACCCACACGGTGGTGGGGAAGGACGCGCTCCGATCGGACGCCCGTCTCCGATGACCCCCTGGGGCAAAAAGTCGCGCGGCGTAAAAACGCGACAAAAGAACAAGAAGTCCGATGCCTACATCGTAAGAAGAAGGAAGAAATAGGAGGAATTATGAGCAGATCTCTTAAAAAAGGCCCGTTCGCAGACGCGCACTTATTGAAAAAAATTGATGCTCTGAACGAAAAGAACGACAAAAAAGTCATTAAGACCTGGTCAAGACGCTCCACCATCTTCCCGCAAATGGTCGGACACACGATCGCCGTTCACGACGGAAGAAAGCATCTTCCCATCTATATCACCGATGATATGGTTGGCCATAAACTGGGCGAATTCGTACCCACGCGCACCTATCGCGGACACGCGGGCAAAAGTGAAAAAGCGGCTCGCAAGGCTTAGGAGGAGACAAAGTGGACGTAAGAGCAATCGCAAAATATGTACGGATTTCTCCTTTGAAAGTACATTTCATCTGTAAGGAAATCCGCGGTAAACAAGTAGACGAAGCCATGGCTATTCTGCAATTCACCCCGAAAAAAGGAGCGCGTATCCTTTCGGACGTATTGAAGTCCGCCGTGGCGAATGCCGAACACAACAATAATCTCAACCGGGATCAACTGTATGTGAAAGAGGCATTTGCCAACGATGCTCCGGTGATGAAACGCTGGCGCCCGAAGGCGAAAGGAGCCGCGTATCCGATCCTGAAGCGCAGCTCGCATATCGGCGTTGTCGTCAGTGAAAGGGAATAAGGAGGAATCATGGGTCAGAAAGTAAATCCGCACGGATTTCGCGTAGGCGTTATTAAAAACTGGGATTCCCGCTGGTTCGCAGGTAAAAAAGAATTCGGCGACCTTTTGGTGGAAGACCATACCATCCGTGAATATATCAACAGCAAAGCGGCACAGGCGGGTGTTTCGAAAATCGAAATCGAGCGCGCGTCCAACCGCATTAAGATTTCCATCTTCACCGCAAAACCCGGTATGATTATCGGAAAAGGCGGTCAATCGGTAGAAGAACTGCGTAAGGCACTGGAAAAACGCACCGGTAAAACCGTTCTGATCAATGTGGAAGAAATCCGCAATCAGGATATGGATGCCCAATTGGTGGCAGAAAATATTGCCGGCCAGCTCGAACGACGTATTTCTTTCCGCCGCGCAATGAAACAAACCATTCAGCGCGTGATGCGCTCGGGTGCCAAAGGGGTTAAAACCATGGTATCCGGACGTCTGGGCGGCGCGGATATCGCCCGTTCGGAGAGCTACAGCGAAGGAACCATTCCGCTGCAAACCCTGCGTGCAGATATCGACTACGGTTTTGCGGAAGCAGACACCACGTACGGAAAGATCGGCGTGAAAGTCTGGCTCTGCAAAGGAGAAATTCTCCCCACCGTAGACGGACAGCAACCGGCTCAACCCCGGCAGCGTCCGCAGCAGAAAAAAGACGACAGACGCCGAAACGACCGTAGAGACCAGCGCTCCAGAGACTCCCGCGGACGCGGAGGCAGGGGCGGACAAAGCCGCGGCAGAGGGCAGCAGCCTTCCGGCCAACGATAGGCAAAGGAGTACCACGATATGTTAATGCCAAAGAGAGTCAAATATCGCAGAGTCCACAGAGGACGCATGAAGGGCAAAGCGCTTCGCGGAAACACCCTTACCTATGGTGAGTACGGTCTGCAGGCACTGGAACCCTGCTGGATGACTGCGAATCAGATCGAGTCGGCACGTCGTGCCATGACCCGATACGTAAAACGGGGCGGTAATATCTGGATCAAAGTATTTCCCGACAAGCCCGTAACCGCAAAACCCGCTGAAACCCGCATGGGTTCCGGTAAAGGTTCGCCCGAATACTGGGTGGCGGTCGTAAAACCCGGACGCATCCTGTTTGAGATGGGCGGCGTTTCGGAAGATGTCGCCAAGGAAGCCATGCGCCTTGCGGCCCACAAACTTCCCATTAAGACGAAGTTCGTCGTGCGAGAAGACGTACAGAAGGAAGGGGAATAAGCATGAAGGCAAAAGAAATCCGCCAGATGTCGGACGCAGAAATGGACAAGCGTATGAAAGAACTGAAGTCCGAACTGTTTAACCTGAGATTCCAACTGGCTACCGGCCAGCTTGATAATCCGATGCGTATCAAAGGTGTCAAAAAAGACATCGCCCGCATTATGACGATTACGAAAGAACGCGCTATGAGCGTGCAAAAGGAGGCGTAGACCGAAATGGAAGAACGCGGAATCCGAAAAACGCAGATCGGCTATGTCGTAAGCAACAAAATGGATAAAACCATTGTCGTAGCCGTCGAATCCAAAGTAAAACATGCGAGATACAGCAAGCAGATCAAACGAACCAGCCGCTTCAAAGCGCACGACGAAAACAATGTCTGCAACGAAGGCGACTTAGTCAAAATCATGGAAACACGACCTCTGTCCAAGGACAAACGCTGGAGACTGGTTGAGGTTCTGGAAGAAGTAAAATAACGGCGTCAAGGAGGAACTCATGATACAGCAAGAAAGCCGCATGCGAGTAGCGGACAATTCCGGCGCAAGAGAAGTGCTGGTAATTCGCGTACTGGGCGGTACAAATAAAAAATATGCCAGAGTCGGAGATATCGTCGTTTGCACCGTTAAGCACGCGATCCCCGGCGGCGCGGTGAAAAAAGGTGAGGTTGTCCGCGCAGTGGTCGTTCGAACGACCAAAGGCGTAAAACGTAATGACGGAACCTATATCCGTTTTGATGACAACGCCGCGGTTATTATTAAAGATGACCGCAACCCGGTGGGCACGCGTATCTTCGGACCGGTCACAAGAGAGCTTCGCGCAGGCAATTTTATGAAGATCATCTCTTTGGCTCCTGAAGTATTATAAGGAGGGAGCATCCATGCGATATAAAGTGAACGATCAAGTGATCGTGACAACCGGAAAATACAAAGGCAAAGTCGGCAAGGTCCTGAAAGTGGACCGGCATAACGACCGCGTCATTGTGGAGGGCGTGAATGTACAAACCCGGCACAAAAAGCCCCGCGGTCCGCAAAACCCGGGCGGTATTGTGAAGTCGGAAGGAGCGATCCACGCATCGAATGTGATGTTATACGATGCGAAAAACCAGAAGCCGTCCAAAGTGGGCATCAAAACAACAGACGGTGGCAAGCACGTTCGGTTCCTTAAGTCCTCCGGACAACAGATCGATAAGTAGGAGGAGACCAAATGGCGAGACTGAAAGACAGATATCAGCAGGAAATCATTCCTGCCATGATGGAGCGCTTCCAATATAAAAATGTAATGGAAGTACCCAAACTGCATAAAATCGTAGTCAATATGGGCGTAGGCGAAGCAAAAGAAAATCCGAAAGCCTTGGAAAATGCCGTTAACGAACTGGCCCTGGTTACCGGACAAAAACCCGTAATTACCAAAGCCAAAAAGTCGATCGCAAACTTTAAGTTGCGCGAAGGCATGAATATCGGCTGCAAGGTGACCCTGCGCGGCGAGAAAATGTACAACTTCCTCGACAAATTGATCTCGATTTCCCTTCCCCGTGTGCGTGACTTCCGCGGCGTAAGCCCCTCGGCATTTGACGGCCGTGGCAACTACAGCTTAGGCGTGAAGGAACAGCTGATTTTCCCGGAGATTCATTACGACATGATCGACTCCATCCGCGGGATGGACATCGTGGTGGTAACTTCTGCGAAAACGGACGAAGAAGCGAAAGAATTGCTTGCTCAAATGGGCATGCCGTTTAGGCAATAAGAAAGGACGAACACATTGGCGAAAAAATCAATGATCGCGAAGCAAAAGCGACCTGCTAAGTTCAGCAGCAGAGAATATACCCGATGCAAAATTTGCGGACGGCCGCGCGGCTATCTGCGAAAATTCGGCGTCTGCCGGATCTGCTTCCGCGAACTTGCACACCGTGGGCAGATTCCCGGTGTTAGAAAAGCCAGCTGGTAAGGGAGGGACTCCGATATGATGACAGATCCTATCGCCGATATGCTTACACGCATTCGGAATAGCAGTAACGCAAAGCACAAGAGCGTGGAGATACCCGCTTCGCGTATGAAAAAAGAGCTGGCGCAGATCCTTCTGGATGAAGGCTATATCCGCAGCTACAATGTAACCGAAGACAATAAACAGGGCATGATCACCATCAACCTGAAATACGACGCGAATGACCAAAAGATCATTTCCGGCATCCGCAGAATCTCCAAACCGGGCCTGCGTGTCTATGTTCGCAAAAACGAAGTACCCAAAGTACTGGGCGGACTGGGCATTGCGATTCTTTCCACACCGAAAGGCGTTGTGACCGACAAGGTTGCACGCAACGAAGGCGTCGGCGGAGAAGTTATCTGCTACGTCTGGTAGAAAGGAAAACACATGTCTAGAATTGGATTACAACCGATTACCGTACCGGCGGGTGTCGAAATAAAAGTGGAAAACGGGAATGTGGTTACAGTGAAAGGCCCCAAAGGGGAACTGACACAGGCACTGAGCCCCGAATTCACCATTACACAGGAAGACGGCCAGGTAACCGTATCGCGCCCTTCTGAAACCAAACGAATCAAGTCCCTGCACGGGCTGACTCGTTCCCTGCTTGCCAATATGGTCGAAGGGGTAACAGAAGGCTATGAAAAAGTTCTGCTGATTGAAGGAACCGGATACCGTGCAGCCAAAGCCGGCAAGAAACTGACCCTGAACCTGGGCTATTCGCATCCGGTGGAACTGGAAGACCCGCAAGGCATTGAAGTGGAAGTGCCGCAACAGACAAGAATCATCGTCCGCGGGATCGACAAGCAGGCGGTCGGCAATTATGCCGCCGTGATCCGCGACTTCAGAAAGCCCGAACCGTACAAAGGCAAAGGCGTCCGCTATGAAAATGAGAACGTACGCCGCAAAGTCGGTAAGACCGGGAAGTAGGAGGACTGCGAATGTTTAAACGAATTGATAAAAAGGCGAATCGCAAAGCGCGTCATGAACGTGTGCGCCGCAATATGGCGGGCACCGCGGACAAACCGCGTCTTACCGTGTTTAAAAGCAACAGCAATATCTATGCGCAGCTGATTGATGATTTACGCGGCGTAACCCTGTGCTCGGCCTCTTCTTTGGAAAAAGAAATGCGCGACGAGTACAAGCACGCCAATGTCGATACCGCCAAAGCGGTCGGCGAACGAATCGCAAAACGCGCGCTGGAGCAGGGAATCGAAACGGTCGTATTCGATCGCAGCGGTTATCTGTATCACGGCAAGGTAAAAGAACTCGCCGATAGCGCCCGCGCCGCCGGGTTGAAATTTTAGGAGGAAGCGAATTGGACCGAAGAAACAGAGAACCAAAAGACCAGGAGTTTCAGGAACGGGTTGTTCATATCGCGCGGGTGGCCAAGGTCGTAAAGGGTGGACGTAACTTCCGCTTCAGCGCGCTGGTCGTCGTAGGCGACGGGGACGGACGCGTCGGGGTCGGAACCGGCAAAGCCGCCGAAGTTCCGGAAGCCATTCGTAAAGGCGTGCAAAATGCCAAAAAGAATATCGTGCGTGTACCCCGCGTGGGAACCACGATTCCGCATGAAGTACTGGGCCATTTCGGCGCGGGCCGCGTTTTGCTGAAACCCGCTGCAGAAGGTACCGGTGTTATCGCCGGCGGACCGGTGCGTGCGGTGTGCGAATTGGCAGGAATCCGCGATGTTCGTTCCAAATCCCTTGGAACGGCAAACCCGAGAAATATTGTCAACGCAACGATGCAAGGCCTTTTAAGCCTGAAAACCGTCGAGCAGGTCGCAAAAATGCGCGGCAAGTCGGTAGAAGAGATTCTCGGATAGGAGAGGCCCATGCTGAAAATTACACTGAAAAAAAGCAAGATCGGCCGCGTACCGAAACACAAAAAGACGATTGAAGCCTTAGGCCTGAGAAAAGTCGGCCAAACGGTCGAAAAAGAAGACAATGAGGCGATTCGCGGTATGATCCGCCAGGTGGAATATCTGGTGGAAGTAGAAGAAGAGTAAGCGGAGGTCTTTTATGAAATTACACGATTTACGCCCGGCGAAAGGTGGCGGCTCCAAAGCGAGAAAACGCCTCGGACGCGGTACCGGTACCGGACAGGGCAAAACGGCCGGCCGCGGACAGGACGGACAGAAGTCCCGCTCCGGCGGCGGCGTACGACCCGGGTTTGAAGGCGGACAGATGCCTTTGTTCCGACGTCTTCCCAAACGCGGATTCACCAATATTTTCGCGAAAGAATGGAATGTGGTGAACCTAAGCGATCTGAACGCATTTGAAGACGGACAGACCGTGGATATCGACGCATTGGTCGAATCCGGACGCATTAAGAAATCCAAAAAAGCAAACCCGCTGAAAGTGCTCGGCAACGGCGAGATTGAAAAAGCGCTCACCGTAAAAGCAGCCGCTTTCAGTGCAGGTGCAAAAGAAAAAATCGAGGCTCGCGGGGGAAAGGCCGAGGTGATCTAAGATGCTCGAGACACTGAGAAATGCATGGAAAGTGGAAGATCTCAGAAAGAAGCTGATCTTCACTTTGCTGATGATCGTTGTGTTTCGACTGGGCGCGGCGATCCCTGTACCCTTCCTGGACAAGCAGGCCATTCAGGCCGCTTTGGAAGGAACCAATTTAGGGATCATGGACTTTTTGAACATGCTCACCGGGCAGGGTTTCAGCAATCCTTCCATTTTCTCGATGAGCATCTACCCCTATATCACCGCCTCCATTATCATTCAGCTTCTGACGATTGCGATTCCGTATCTGGAAGAGCTCTCCAAAGAAGGCGAAGAAGGCAAAAAGAAAATCGCGCGTTTTACCAAAATCGGCGCGGTCTTCATTGCAATCGTTCAGGCGGTTGCAACCTCGCAGGCGTTCTTTAAGCAAGGAATTGTGGCACAAGGCACACTGGAAAACATCGTACTGATCATGACGATGGTGGCAGGAACGATGATTCTTGTTTGGATCGGCGAGCTCATTACCGAGCGCGGCGTCGGAAACGGAATCTCCCTGATCATCCTGATCGGTATCATTTCCGGACTTCCGGGGCTGGCCATCAGCTGGACACAGCAAATGCTGGCGGGCGTGTTAAACCCGGTTAAGGTGATCCTTTTCGCGATTCTCGCGATCCTGATTACCGCCTGGGTGGTCATGATTGCCGAAGGACAGCGCAAGATTCCGGTGCAATACGCCAAGCGTGTCGTCGGACGAAAAATGTACGGCGGACAGGCAACGCATTTGCCGGTTAAAGTAAATATGGCCGGGGTTATGCCGGTTATCTTTGCTTCCTCGCTCTTGTCTTTGCCGCAGATCCTGACCCTCTTTATCAGCAATGAAGGCGCGACAAACTTCATTACCGAATATCTGACATTAAACGGAACAGCGGGCGTGTGGATTTATTCCATTCTCCAAATCCTGCTGATTATCCTGTTCGCCTACTTCTATACGGCGATTCAGTTTAATACCGTGGAATACGCGAAAAACCTGCAGCAGCAGGGCGGATTCATTCCGGGTATCCGACCCGGCCGTTCAACGGGCGACTATCTGCAACGCGTATCCAATCGCATCACCTTTATCGGCGCCATATCGCTTGCGATTCTTGCGACCCTGCCGCTGCTTTTGTCTTTGATCTTCAATCTGGGCGTGCGCTTCGGCGGCACCTCCATCCTGATTGTTGTCGGTGTTATTATTGAAACCGTCAAACAGATTGAAGCACAGCTGATGATGCGTCACTACAAAGGCTTCTTGCGGTAAACGGAAGGGAGACTGTGATGAAACTTGTTTTGTTAGGACCGCCCGGGGCCGGCAAAGGTACCCAGGCAACCGGAATCGCAGAAAAATATGCCATCCCTCATATCTCAACGGGCGATATCTTTCGGTACAATATCAAAAACGAAACCGAGCTCGGAAGAGAAGTAAAGTCGTATCTGGACCAGGGCGCTCTTGTACCCGACACACTGACGGTACGTATCGTAAAAGATCGCCTCAATCAGGCCGACTGCGCAAACGGGTTTTTACTGGACGGTTTTCCCCGCACCATCGCACAGGCGGAGGCGCTGGATGAAAGCCTGTCCGAACAGAACGAAACGCTCGATGCGGTGATCAATATCGACGTACAAAAAGAGGTTCTGATTACCCGGCTCTCCGGCCGCAGAGTCTGCAAGGACTGCGGCGAAACGTACCACGCTGTCAACAAACCCCCGAAACAGGAAGGCGTTTGCGATGTGTGCGGCGGTCCGGTAATTCATCGGGCCGATGACACGGAAGACACGGTGCGCAACCGGATCTCCGTGTATGAAGAGCAAACGGCGCCGCTGATTGCCTATTACGAACAAAAAGGCCTGCTGTTTACCGTAGACGGTACGGAGCCGGTGCATGTCGTGCAGGAGAAAATCTTCTCCGCGCTGGACAAAGACGCTGACTAAATATGGCAGACGATACAATACAACTTTCCATCGGACAGATTGTGAAGTCCCGTGCCGGTAGAGACAAAGGCGGAGTGTTTTTGGTTTACGAGATCGTAGACAATGAATACGTCCTGTTGGTTGACGGAAAACTCAGAAAGATTGACAATCCGAAAAAGAAGAAGCAAAAGCATTTAACCGTTTACAATACGGTTTTAAGCGACCTTATATATCGCAAGGACAACGACATCAAGATCACAAATTCGTATATCAGAAAATTACTTGCGCCCTTTCAACCGGAAGAAGCGTAGGAAAGGAGTAGATACATGGCCAAAGAAGATGTAATTGAAGTAGAAGGCGTCGTCGTAGAAGCGCTGCCCAACACAATATTCCGTGTGCGTTTACAGAATGATCACGAGATCATCGCACATATATCCGGCAAACTGCGTATGAACTATATACGGATCCTGCCGGGGGATCGGGTCACCGTCGAACTTTCGACCTACGACCTGACCAAGGGCAGAATCACTTGGCGCAAGAAATAGCAAGGAGACAATTTTCATGAAAATCAGACCATCTGTAAAAAAGATGTGCGATAAATGCAAAGTCATCCGTCGCAAAGGCAAAGTGATGATTATTTGCGAAAATCCCAAGCACAAGCAGAAACAAGGGTAGGAGGAAGAACGGACAATGGCAAGAATTGCAGGAATTGACCTGCCGCGCGAAAAACGCGCTGAAATCGGTCTGACCTATATTTATGGGATCGGACGCTCCCGTTCCAACGAGATCCTCAAAAAAGCCGGTATCAATCCGGATACGAAGATTAAAGATCTCACCGAAGCCGAATTATCGGAAATTCGCGGGATCCTGGACGGATACGAGCTGGAGGGCGACCTCAGACGCGATGTCAATTTAAACATCAAACGACTCAGAGAAATCAACTGCTACCGAGGACAACGTCACAGAAGAGGGCTTCCGGTTCGCGGCCAGCGTACAAAAACCAATGCACGCACCCGCAAAGGACCCAAGAAACTCGTGTCCAAGGGCAAGAAATAGGAGGTACAATTTGGCACCGAAAAAAGGCAGAGCGACACGCGTCCGCAGACGGGTTCGCAAAAATATCGAACGAGGCCAGGCGCATATTGTCTCCTCTTTCAATAATACGATGGTGACACTTTCCGACCTCAACGGAAATGTCATCTCCTGGGCAAGTGCAGGGCAGCTGGGTTTCCGCGGTTCGAGAAAATCCACTCCGTATGCAGCGCAGCAAGCAGCCGAAGAAGCGGCGAAAAAGGCAATGGAACACGGCTTACGTAGCGTAGAAGTCTATGTAAAGGGTCCGGGATCCGGCCGGGAAGCAGCCATTCGCAGCCTGCAGACATCGGGTCTGGAAGTCTCCATGATTAAAGACGTTACCCCGATTCCGCACAACGGATGCAGACCGCCCAAGCGCAGAAGAGTATAGGGAGGACACTATGGCAAGATATACAGGACCGGTTTGCCGCCAATGCAGAAGAGAAGGCATGAAACTCTTTTTGAAAGGCGACAAATGCTATTCGGACAAATGTCCCATTAATCGCAGAAACTTCCCGCCCGGACAACATGGCCAGGGCAGAAAGAAAGTCACCGAATACGGTATGCAGCTGCGCGAAAAACAAAAAGTTAAACGCTTCTACGGAATCAGCGAATCGCAAATGTTCCGTGCGTTTGAAAAAGCCGACAAGCAAAAAGGCATCACAGGGGAAAACCTGCTTCGCCTGCTCGAACTGCGCCTGGACAATGTCGTGTACCGCATGGGCTTTGCCCAATCAAGAGCGGAAGCGCGTCAGCTGGTAACCCACGGCCACTTCACCGTAAACGGACATAAAACCGACATTCCTTCGTATGAACTCTCCGTTGGCGATGAGATCGCAATCAAACAATCCAGCGCAAAGAACAAGAAGTTCGGTCAGATGATGGAAAACAGAGGCAACGCAGCCAACTGGGTGAGCGTAGACACCGAGCAGTTTAAAGGCACGGTCAGCGCAGAACCTTCCAGAGAAGAACTGGACATCCCGGTAGAGGAGCACTTGATCGTCGAGCTGTACTCGAAATAATCGATGCGGCAAACCATCCGGAAAGAACTTGAGGAGGTATACGAATGACACAAGAGTTGCTATCCAGAATCGACATTATCGCGCTGAACGAAAACCAGGACACAGGCACCTTTGTTTTCTCGCCCCTGGACCGCGGCTATGGGCAAACCATCGGAAACAGTTTGCGCCGCGTACTCTTGTCCTCCCTGGAGGGGGCCAGTGTTACGCGTGTCAAATTTGACGGCGTACAGCACGAGTTTTCGACGCTGGAGGGCGTGCGTGAAGATGTACCGGAAATCATTCTGAATCTGAAAGAGATCGCCTGCATCATGCACACGGAAGAACCCATCATCCTGAATCTGGAATTCAAGGGACCGATGGATCTGAAAGCAGGAGATTTCAATGTCGACGCAGATCTTGAGATCGTCAATCCCGATCAGAAGATCGCCACATTGAACGAAGATGCAGCGGTTCGGCTGGAGATTGAGTTTAACCGGGGCAAAGGCTATATGATGGCCGAGCCCGCGGAACCCTCCGACAAAGCGGTGCCCGAAGAAGATAAAGAGAAAGACAAAGAGAAAGAAGAGAAGGAAAAAGAAGCTGAGCCGGTGATTGTAGGCTCCATTCCGGTCGACGCGGCCTTCTCCCCGGTCGAGTCGGTGAACTTTACGGTGGAGAACACGCGGGTCGGAAAACAAACCGACTTCGACCGTCTGGAGATGGAAGTGGTAACCAACGGAACGGTCAAAGCGCAGGAAGCGCTGGCCATGGCTGCAAGTATCCTGATCGAGCATTTCAAGCATTTTGTGGATCTTCCGAATCTGGAACTGGTTCACCCGAACGAAAATGGCGAGAAAACAGCGGAAGACGAACAGCTTCTCGAAACCCCCATCGATGCGATCAATCTTTCTTTGCGCAGCTTCAACTGCTTGAAAAGCGCCGGGATCGATACGGTCGGTGACATTACCCAGCGCACCTATGAAGAAATGATGAAGATTAAAAACTTCGGTAAGAAGTCGATCGCGGAAGTCGAAGGCAAGCTGGAAGAGATGGGACTGCGCTTTGCCGAAGAAACGGACGAAGCGGAGAACGTAGAATAAACAGGAGGACCAGATGGCGAAACTCAGAAAATTGGGCCGTCGTACAGACCACCGCCAGGCAATGCTAAGAAATCAGGTACAGAGCCTTTTGGAAAACGGACGCATCACCACAACCGTGACGCGCGCCAAAGAAACCCAGCGTATGACGGATAAAATGATCACACTGGGCAAAAAAGGCAATCTGCATGCCAAACGACAGGCGATGGCTTATTTATACAGACGTGACATCGTAGAAAAACTATTTGTCGAACTCGCGCCGAAGTATTTGGAACGCAACGGAGGCTATACCCGCGTCATTAAATTAGGACCGCGCAGGGGCGACGGTTCCGAAATGGCGATTTTGGAATTGGTATAAGTCTTTTGGGATTAAGGAGCTCCTTAATCCCTTTTTTTCTACAAATGGGAAACAGGAGATAACATTGGATCCGATCATTCAAATCGAGCATCTTGACTATATGTATGAAGGTGCGCCGGAAGGCAAAAAAGCGCTGGACGACTTGTCCATCGAAGTATACCCCGGCGAATTTGTAGCCGTATTGGGACATAACGGAAGCGGCAAGTCCACATTGGCCAAACTGTTAAACGGACTCATCCTTCCGACAAACGGAGAGATCCGTATTGCCGGTATGAATACCAAAGACGAAGAACGCCTGTGGGATATCCGAAGAACCTGCGGCATGGTCTTTCAAAATCCCGACAATCAGATCATTGCGACCGTCGTAGAGGAAGACATTGCTTTTGGCCCCGAAAACTTAGGCGTGCCGATGCCGGAACTCAAAGAACGGGTCGACCGTGCGCTGGCCATTGTGGAAATGGAAGAATACCGCAAACACGCGCCGCACTTGCTCTCCGGCGGACAGAAGCAGCGGATCGCGATCGCAGGGATCCTTGCCATGGACCCGCAGGTAGTCATTATGGACGAACCGACCGCCATGCTGGACCCGCAGGGCCGCGAAGAGATCATCGGCACCATTGCAACACTGAACCGCACAGAAAAAAAGACCGTACTCCTGATCACCCATTATATGGACGAAGTAGTGGAAGCCGATCGGGTGATTGTACTGGAAGAGGGGCGCATTGCGCTGCAGGGTACGCCCAGGGAAGTCTTCTCCCGGGTGGAGGAAATGAAACGCCTGGGGCTGGATGTTCCGCAAGCCACGGAAATGGCCTGGGAACTGGCCCGGCAGGGGATCGATCTGCAGGCGGACATCCTGACGGTGGAAGAGCTGGTGGCACAGTTATGATCGAAATCAAGAATTTGAACTATATCTATCATCCGGGCTCCCCGTATGAAAAATACGCCCTGCGCGATATCAATCTGCAAATCCGGAAAGGGGAGTTTATCGGACTGATCGGGCATACGGGATCGGGTAAGTCAACCTTTGTGCAGCATCTGAACGGTTTGATGAAACCCACTTTGGGCACGGTAAATGTATCCGGGATCAGCACAACCGATGCGGATGCCGCAAAAAGAGGACTGCGCCAAAAAGTAGGCCTCGTTTTTCAGTATCCGGAACATCAGCTTTTTGAAGAAACCGTAGCCAAAGATATTGCCTTCGGTCCGCAGAACCTCGGCTTATCGGAAGAGGAAACGGAAGTCCGTGTCAGAGAAGCCATGGATATGGTGGGTTTGTCTTTTGAAAAACTGCATGATCGTTCGCCGTTTGAACTCTCCGGCGGACAAAAGCGCCGCGTTGCAATCGCCGGGGTTCTTGCAATGAAACCGGAAGTGCTTATTCTGGACGAACCGACGGCGGGGCTGGATCCGCGCGGACGGGACGAAATCCTGGATGAAATTAGCGCGCTGTATGAAAGCCAGGGCATTACGATCATTCTCGTGTCTCACAGTATGGAAGACATTGCGCGTCTGGCTACCCGCATTCTCGTACTGGACAAGGGGCAGGTGGTAATGGACGGCGATGCACGGGAAATCTACAGGGAAGAAGAGGCCTTAAACGCCATCGGACTGGATATTCCCGATATTACCAAAGCGATGAAACAGGTGGCGGAAAAAACCGGATGGGATATTCCCCCCAATGTGCTTACGGTACAGGAAGCGGTGGATGTGTATCTGAGGGAGCGAAAAAACCATGCTTAAAAACATTACCATCGGCCAGTACTATCCGGGCGACTCCATTGTGCACGAACTGGATCCGCGCATCAAAATCCTGGTGGTTACGCTGTTTATCGTATCCATCTTTTTCGTGAACACCTTTATCGGCTATCTCCCGCTGCTTGTATTTATTCTGACCGTGATTGCCGTGTCCGGTATTCCTGCCCTCGCGGTTTTGCGCGGGCTGAAACCCTTGCTGTTCATTATTGCTATTACCGTTTTCTTCAATATGATTATGACACCGGGCGAGGTCGTATACCGTCTGGGCTTTATCAATATCACAAAAGAGGGACTCCGCCAGGCGGGCTTTATGGCGCTTAGGCTGATCTTTTTAGTGACAGGAACCTCTCTTTTGACACTGACTACCTCACCCATCGCCCTCACAGACGGGATCGAAAGTGTATTGAATCCCTTCCGCCGGATCGGCGTACCGGCCCATGAACTGGCGATGATGATGACGATTGCACTGCGGTTTATCCCCACGCTCATGGAAGAAACCGAGAAAATCATGAAAGCCCAAATGGCCCGCGGGGCCGACTTTGAGTCCGGGAATATTCTGCGCCGGGCAAAAAACCTGGTACCTCTGCTGGTGCCTTTGTTCGTGAATGCGTTTCGCCGGGCGGATGAGCTCGCTACCGCGATGGAAGCCCGCTGTTACCGCGGCGGAGAAGGGCGTACGCGCCTGAAACCTTTGATATACCGGCGCACGGACTATATCGTGGCAGGGCTTTGTGTCGTGTTTTTCGGCTTTGTGATCGCGCAGCGTTTTCTGTTCGCATGAGACGCATCAAACTGTGGATCCAGTACGACGGGACCGATTATGCCGGCTGGCAAGTGCAGGAAAATGCCACCGGCATTCAGAATGTGATCGAAGAAGCACTCTTTGTGCTGACAGGAGAGCGCATCCGGCTCACCGGGGCCGGCCGGACCGACAAAGGGGTGCACGCCCTGGGGCAGGTTGCCCATTTTGATACAAACAGCCGGATCCCCGGCGACAAATGGCATTATCAGTTAAAACCGATCCTGCCCGATGCGATCCGCGTCATCGGTTCGGCGGAAACCGATTTGTCGTTTCATGCCCGTTTCAGCGCGCAAAAAAAACGGTATCGCTATACAATCTTTACCGAAGCCATTCGCCCGCCCATGTACAGACATTTTACCGCGCATGTAAACCGGCTGGATACAGAAGCCATGGAAGACGCCATCCCGCTCTTTTTGGGTAAACATGATTACAGAGCCTTTATGTCGAGCGGCTCTCCGGTCCCCAATACCTGTCGTACTCTGGACAAACTGACGCTCATCCGCAACGGGGCTCTCCTGCATCTGGATTTTGAAGCGGAGAGTTTTTTGTATAATCAGGTGCGGATTATTACTGGAACGCTGGTAGCGATCGGACTGGGAAGAATGCAGCCTGCACAGGCCAAGCGCGCGCTCGATGAAGGCATCAGACGACTGGCAGGACCGACCATGCCCCCGCAGGGGCTCACACTGATGGAGGTTCTGTACGATGGGGAGGAAGAACGATGAAGAAAATTGGATTTTTAGTAAACCCGATTGCAGGGATGGGCGGTAAAGTCGGCCTGAAAGGGACCGATGGCGCCGATACGGTAGAAAAAGCCAGAAAACTGGGAGCGGTGCAGGAGTCACCGCAAAAAGCGGTTCGCGCACTGAAAATACTGGCTCCCTTACAGGAGCAGTTTACCCTGTATACCCTGCCCGGTGAACTGGGTGCCTATGAAGTACAAGAAGCCGGACTGCAGGCGGAAGTCCTCGACATCCCGATCACAGGTACAGCCGAAGACACAAAACAGGGCGTAAGAAAGCTGAAAGAAGCCGGGGTGGAAGCCCTGCTCTTTGCCGGCGGAGACGGCACCGCACGCAATGTAGCGGAAGTACTGGGAGAAGAACTGCCGGTTGTAGGGATACCGGCGGGCGTCAAAATCCATTCCGCGGTTTATGCGACAAGCCCCTCCAATGCCGGGCGCGTTTTGGAGAACTTTATAACCGGTGAACCGGAAACCCAAACCGGCGAGGTTATGGATATTGACGAAGAGGCGTTTCGGGACGGAAGGCTTTCCGCCAAACTGTACGGCCTGATGACCGTGCTGGTGGAACCGCGGCTCATGCAGTCATCCAAAGACACCTCGGCCGCATCCGACGATTCCGCACTGGAAGGTATGGCGCAGTATGTAGTAGAGGAAATGACCGAAGACACAGCGTATATTGTAGGCTCCGGATCGACCACGCGCGCTGTCATGCGTGAAATGAATCTGGAGGGCACTCTGCTGGGGCAGGATGTCGTCATCAACAAAGAAATTGTCGTAAAAGACGCCACCGAACAGCAGATCCTGGAGGCGATCCAAGGCAAAGACGCAAAAATTATCATCTCGCCCATCGGCGGGCAGGGCTATCTGTTCGGAAGAGGCAATCAGCAGATTTCCCCTGCGGTGATCCGACAGGTCGGAAAAAAGAATATCACCGTGATATCCACACCGCAAAAGCTGAAAGGCCTGGCGGACAAACCGCTTCTGGCCGACACCGGCGACGAGGCATTGGACAAGGAGCTGGAGGGCTATTTCAAAGTGGTGGTCGCCTATGGCGAAATGCATATGAAACGCTGCGGCTACGAAGAAGACTAAGGACAAAAACGCGGCCAATGCTTGACATTGACGGCTTTTATTACTATACTTGTAAGAGTGTTTTGACGGCCCCGGAACCCGATAACACAACAATCCCAATACTATAAATGCGCGGAGGACATCATGAAAAGCTATACTGCGCGGGCAAAAGACATTACCCGCAACTGGCTCCTCATCGATGCCGAAGGCAAATCACTCGGTCGGGTGGCTACGGAAGTCGCAACCTTGTTGCGGGGCAAGCATAAACCCATTTTTACTCCTACTATCGACACGGGCGATTATGTCATCGTCATCAATGCGGACAAAGTAAAACTCACAGGCAATAAAAGAGAACAAAAGATGCATCGCTATCACACACGCTATCCGGGCGGACTGAAGTCCATCCCGTATACCCGTATGATGGATGAAAAACCGGAAAGAGTCATGGAGCTCGCCGTGAAAGGCATGCTGCCCAAAGGACCTCTGGGACGTCAGATGGCGAAAAAACTGCGTGTGTATCGCGGCGAAGAGCACGGACACGACGCACAGCAACCCGTATTGCACGAATTTTAGGAGGAAGCATGGCACAAGCTTATATAGGTACCGGACGCCGCAAGACGTCTGTCGCGCGCGTGCGACTCGTGAACGGAACCGGTAAATTCACCATCAATAATAAAGACATCAGCGAATACTTCGACTTCGACACGCTTCGTACGATTGCAAAAGCGCCTCTCATTCACACCGAACAGGAAGGCAAATTTGACGTGTATGTAAACGTAAAAGGCGGAGGAACCACAGGACAAGCCGGCGCGATCCGTCACGGCATTGCCCGCGCGTTGCTTCAGTTTGACGAAGAAATGCGTCCTTCGCTGAAACGCGAAGGATTCCTGACACGCGACTCGCGTAAAGTCGAAAGAAAGAAATACGGCCTCAAAAAAGCACGTAAGAGCCCGCAATTCAGCAAACGTTAATCCGTTTACCAAACTGCCGCAAGGCAGTTTTTTTGTGGAAAGAAGGAGCCTGCGGCGCACATATCATGGCATCCTGCGGGATTCTGTGATACGATATTTTCCGAAGGGGTGATTCATTTGAAAAACAGAAAACTTCTCATGATACCCGGGCCGACACCGGTTGTGGATTCCATACGAACAGAAATGGGACGCGACACAATTGCTTTTGGTGATCCGGATTTTGTAAAAGACTATAAAGAAGTCATAGATGATCTGCAAAGCCTGTTCTCCTGCGACGGAAAGACCTTCGTCGTAGCGGGAACGGGTACCTTGGCTATGGAAACCGCGATTGCCAATTCATTGCAAAAAGGCGACAAAATGCTATTGGTTTCCAACGGATTCTTTGGCGATCGCTTTATTCAGATTGCAGAGCGAAAAGGGATTAAAGTGGAGCTTTTGCAGGCGGAATGGGGCGATGCGGTAACGCCTGTGCAAATCGGGAAAAAACTGGATGAAGGCGGCTTCAAAGCCGTTACCGTGACCCATGTGGACACCTCCACCGGGGTGATTGCACCGGTGAAAGAGATCGGCGAGGTCGTAAGTAAATATGACGATGTGCTCTATATTGTCGACGGGGTGTGCTCGGTCGGCGGAGAAGCTGTGGATTTAAAAAACTGCCATATAAACGTGCTGTTTACCGGATCCCAGAAGGCGTTCGGCGTTGCACCGGGGCTGTTTATGCTCTGGGCGGATGAAAAGGCACTGGCACGCAGAAAATCGCTCGGAACCATACCCGAATACTACTGCGACTATGAAAACTGGATCCCCATCATGGACGATCCCTCCAAGTATTTTGCCACTCCGGCGGTGAATCTAGTGTGGGCACTGAAAGAATCGGTCCGGATTATGAAAGAAGAGGGAATGGACGCCCGCTATGCGCGCCATATCCGCACAGCCAAAGCCATGCAAAAAGCATTTGAAGCCATAGGCTTCACGATACTGGCCAAAGAAGAAGTGCGGGCGCATACGCTTTCGAATCTTTTGTATCCCGCAGGGATCGACGATGCAGCGTATCGCACAGAACTCGCCAAACAGGGCGTGCAGGCGGCCGGGGGCGTGGGGAAATACGCCGGTAGAATGCTCCGTATCGGCCATATGGGAAATATCGACCTCCACACCTGCACAGCTACCATTTCCGCCATGGAACGCGCACTGCGTGCCCTGGGACAGGACCTGCAGCCCGGTAGCGGTACCGGTGCCTTTGCAAAAGAATGGGACGCACAGTAGAATACAAAAAATCCGGGATCGGACCGATCCCGGATTTGGTGGGCAGTACTGGACTCGAACCAGCGACCTCTTCGATGTGAGCGAAGCGCTCTACCGACTGAGCTAACTCCCCGTGTTCCCTTATTATAGCACTCCCGTGCAGGTATTGTGAAGTTGTGTTAAGAAAAAATCGGGGCACGGATACAGTTCGTACCGCCGGTGTTTTTCTATTATGCGCTTCGTTCCGGACCCTATTATTCCAAGGAGGAAATACGATGAAACGATGGATCCTGCCCATACTTCTGCTGCTTTTGTTATGCACCGCCTGCGGCGGCAGCAGCTTAGCCGACGGTTTTGATGAAGAAGAAGTCTATGCCAAAGCGGAAGAGGTGCTTTCTTATCTGCATGCAAAAGACACCGCCTCCATTCATTCCATCAGCACGGTAATGCTGAAAGAAGGACTGCCCGAAGAGACGATGGAGAAGGTCTATGCCATCATAGAGGAAGCCGGCGCGTATGATGCAATCGAAGAGAAGAGCATTGGCGGCACGACCAATAAAGACAGCAAAGAAGAATTTGCCGTTGTCGTTATGCAAGCAAAGTATGAGCTGAAGAATATTACCTACACGCTCAGTTTCACCAAACAGATGAAACTGGCCGGTTTATTCCTGAAGTAAAGCCCGGGTTAAACCGAAATAAATTTCATTTGCGAAAGCGGCCTGTCTATGCTAAAATAGATAAGCACGCGGGGAGTTAGCTCAGTTGGTAGAGCGCTACGTTGACATCGTAGAGGTCGCTGGTTCGAGCCCAGTACTGCCCACCA